>NZ_CACA01000247.1:0-7696 GCF_000180455.1 Kamptonema sp. PCC 6506 | reverse complement strand
ACTATTATGGTATCAACAACCCAGCAACTTCAAAGCAAAGATGTTAAAGTCAAAATTCTCTTAACCGGAGGACATCAGTGTACAGTCAATCTCAAATCTGACGCACCCTTACTGCACGGCCTCATCAAAGCTTTGATGGCTAAATCTCAGCAAACACCTGCTTTTTCCACCTTATTCCAAATCCCCATAGATGATGGTCGTTCCGCTCTATGTTTTCCTAGCGAACAGTTAGTTGGCTTAGTCACAGAACCCCCGATTTACTTGCAGCAACAACAGGAACACAAACCTATTATAGAAATTCCCTCCCCCCCTCCCACTCCTATTTCCACCGTTCACGATCTAACATCTCGCTATGCTCAAATTGAAAACTTCTTGACAGCCGCAGAAAACAAACAACTACTGCAATATGTCCTCGATAAAGAAGCAGAATTTGTTCCTACCAGCACATCAACTAATGCTGAAGATTACCGTCGTTCAATGGTACTCCATTCATTCCCTGAATTCTCAGAACTCATCGTCAATCGCATTAAAGCAATTCTGCCAGATGTCCTCCGTAAATTAAATATTCCCTCATTTCCTATCGGCGATATTGAATCTCAGCTAACCATGCACAACAACGCGAACTTTTACAAAATGCACAACGATAACGGCTCTCCAGACACATCTAGCCGATTCTTCACTTACGTTTACTATTTTAATCGAGAACCCAAGGGTTTTACGGGCGGTGAATTACGGCTTTACGACAGCAAAGTTGAAAATAACTATTACGTTGCTGCCGATACTTTCAGAACTGTAGAACCCCGAAATAACAGCATCGTCTTCTTCCTCAGCCGCTATATGCACGAAGTATTGCAAGTAAATTGTCCTTCAAAAGCTTTTGCAGACAGCCGCTTTACCATCAATGGCTGGGTACGACAAGCTAGTTAAAATTTAAAATCGATCGAATACAGAACTTACGGACACTTGTGCAGTAACGCCGCCTTATAGGCCGTTTCTTTAACACCTAGAAGGCGGCCCCACTATGATTTTGCGTAAGTCCTGTTAAAGTTTACTCGCCAGCGCCTGTCTTTTTCAGCAGTTTTACTGCATCCGCGTAATTGTTATATTCCGCTAGCATTAAAGCGGTATAACCGCCCTTATTTTTCTGGTTTAAATCCGCTCCTGCTTCAAGTAAAATTTGTACAATATCGGCATAACCCCGATGGGCGGCCCACATTAAAGCTGTGGCATCTGCATCATCTTTTAAATTGACATTAGCACCATTTTCTAGTAACAGTTGTACCATAGAAATATTGCCGCGATCTGCTGCTTTCATTAAACCTGTCTTACCTTTGTCAGCAACTACATTAACATCAGCACCAGCGTTCACCAAAAGTTTTACTACTTCCGCGTGCCCGTGAAATGCTGCCAAAGTTAAAGCTGTTTCCTCAAAGTTTTTTGCATTTAAGAAATAGGAACTATTCTGCGGTTCAACCTTTCGCAGCAAAGCTGCTACAATTGAAGTGTAACCGTGAAAAGTTGCCACTAGCAAAGGCGTATCACCTAGCTTATTTCTTACTTGGAAATTAGCGCCTCGGTTCAAAAGCAATTCTACTACCTCGGTATTACCTTCGACAACAGCAAAATTTAAAGCAGTTTCATCATCGTTATCTTTAGCATTAATATCGGCACCAGCATCAAGTAAAAGAGTTGCAATCTCCACATTTCCTCCCGCCGCCGCTGCCATCAAAGCCGTACCACCATCCCCATTTTTAGCATTTACCTCCGCGCGTGCATTCAGCAAAGCTTTTACCACATCAACATGACCGAAATCAGCAGCCAAAGTTAAAGCAGTTTCACCATCTCGATCCTGAAAATTAACATCAGCACCACCCGCCAATAATACTTCTACAATTGCTAAACTCCCAGATTTAGCACCTAAAATTAAAGGTGTTTTCCCCTCCCGATTTTTGAAATTTGCATCTAATCCATAATTAAGCAAAATTCCGATAATTTCAGCATGACCTTGACTGCCTGCTAATAATACGGTAGAATTATCAACATTAGCTTTAGCATCTAGTAAAGCTTTTACAACAGTCTTTTCACCTTGTAAAACTGCTATTTTTAAAGCAGTATCTCCATCTTTATCTTCAACATTGACATCAGCCCCCGCATCCAGTAGAAGTTGCACAATAGAGATATCCCCCTTCAAAGATGCCGCCATCAATGCAGTGCTGCCATCATCATTTTGGGCATTGACATCCGCCCCCCTACTTATCAACAGCCGCACAGCATCAACCTGTTTGTGAGCCGCCGCCAACATCAAAGCAGTGATGCCAAATTGTCTTCTGGCAAAGTTGACATCAGCACCTTTATCAAGTAGAAGTCGCACAATTTCCGTATACCCTTTCTGCGCTGCAAACATCAAAGCCGTAGTACCATCTCGATCCTGGGCATTGGCACTGACACCCTTAGCGAGTAAGGCTTGTGCATTAATGATGTTGCCGCTTTTAGCTGCCTGGATTAGTAAACCGTCGTGTTTGGTAGACCCCATAATTCCGCCTCATCCCATCTGTTTGTACCATCACATGAGACTGTCTAAATGGTATGCTAAGTTTTATAAAGTTTTTTGCCCATCCTGAGAACGCTATGAATCTTGTAATTCCTGAATCGGTTAAAATTTGGAGCCAATTCATCCACCCTGCTTTAATGTGGGTATTGTTTGCGATCGCATTTTACGCCCTTTACCTCGGCATCCAAATCCGGCGTACCAGAGCAAGCGAAGGCGAAGTCAAAAAAGAGCTGATTAAAGGTAAGTTTAACATCAAACACTACCAAATCGGCTCTATACTTCTAGCCATAATGGTAATCAATACCCTCATTGGCATGGGTGTCACCTACATCAACAACGGCAAACTATTTGTTGGCGCACACCTCTTAGCAGGCTTAGGTATGACAGGAATAATTGCCACATCTGCCGCCTTATCTCCCTATATGCAGAAAGGAAATGATTGGGCAAGATACAGTCATATTACTCTCAATGTCATTCTTTTAGGACTATTTGCTTGGCAAGCAGTCACGGGAGTAGAAATCGTCCTGCGAATTATTAGCAAAATGTAGTAATTTGTTAGTTGTTAGTTGTTAGTTGTTAGTTGTTAGTTGTTAGTTGTCATTGCGAACGCAGTGAAGCAATCCCAAAACCTTGCCACAAAGTTACAATTCATAAGTTCTGCCTTTAGTAACCTCAAGGCAATATCAATCTATTGCGATTGCTTCCTCAATCTATTGCGATTGCTTCGCTACGCTCGCAATGACAACCAACTAACAACCAACAACCAAGAACAAACAACTAACAATTCTAAATTATTAGAGGAGAAAGCAGCGATGCAGGTTTCCAAATTCGAGCAAGAATGCCTTTCTCAATTAAATAATCAGTCTCCTCCTGATTTTCAAATACAACCTGTTCGCGATAAAAATCTGCTAGTTTATCAATGTCACCAGAACAGAAAATATCTCTAGACTTAGTATGAAACGTAACAGGAATTTTAGTCTCGCCAAACCAATAATCTGAAAAATTACCTAACTGCTGATACTTGCGATAATAAAATCCAAATCCGCAACTGATATAATGAAGTATCAGCGGACAACTCGTACACTGAGCCGTTTCTGGATGCTTTTCAACTGTAGTAAATTCGTGAACTCCACTTGGCAAAACACCGGGCAAAACTCGCGCCGCCGCCTTACCATTTCCATAGCCAATAAAATACTCTTCTCTCCTAAAAAACTTATTGTAGTCATCAGGTAAAGGATAAGGCATTAAATGCCCATGTTTTTTAAACAGCGTCACCTCTTTAAAGTAATCATCTATTGCCAATTTCTCTGGCACACCTTCAAAATTTCGATAGAGAACTTGACCTATACTGTAGGGAATAAAATCAAAATGATCGGAGATTGACTCTTGGGTGTAAAAGAGTTCATCGCAGTCAATATGGATAATCCAATCCATCTGCATTTCCCAGGCTAATTTGATGGCAGTTTCAGCATTTAAAATCTGTCTAGCCATCACTTCGCTAGTGACGTGCTGAGCCATATTGTTGTAAAGAGTATTTCCCTTTTGCTGAAATTTCAAGCTTTCATCGCAAGGAATTGCACTAATATTAGAGAATCTTTGAGCAATTTTTATTGACTCATCTTCTGGGTTATCAAAAAAGATAAATATGTGGGCTATTCCTATTTTCAAATGGTAGCGAATAAAAGATTCAAGAATATTTCCGGGGTCTTTGACAGTTGTTACAATGCAGACCTTTGAACTCATAACACTCTCTGACTCTTGGTTGATTTTGCTAATGTTACTTGGGCGATTGAAATCGCATCTACACAAACGAAGTCCGCCTACGCGGACTACATAATTTTAACCCGCGCAGGCGGGTTTTGTCTGTGTAGCTGCGATTTCTATTCGGCCCGTAATATTATTTTTTATGAAGCTTTTTCGGAAACGGTATCCCTAATGAATCGTGGAAAACTTGCTGAGTTTTGTAAGTTAATCGCCGATTAACTTGACCTACAATTTTGTCTAAAACACCCTCCCCCGTCTTCTGAATCAAAGCACTAGATTTACCGCGAATAAACTTGGGGAAATATAGCCCCACTGCTAAATCTAGCTGCCATTTAACACTGGTAATTGCTGGCGGTAACTGAGCAAGATCAGAGGCGTTTAACTGTGCAGAAAATTCTTCTGTCGGTACTTCTACTAACTCCATAACTGAGCAAAAATCAACATCATATCCAGGGGCAGTATAATCAGGTATAGGAATAGTCCGAATGCGGTAAAATCCTTGCTCATCAGGGGGTAACAACTCCAAACCAATCCGCGCTTCTACGATATACCCAAAAGCGCCAAAACGCCCAATTAACATATCGTAGCCATTCTCCCCAAGGGGTTCAGCTTTCATCGGATGAGCACAGGGGATGAACCAAGTATGGTGGTTATCAAAATGTTTAGCTACCGTCTGAGCATCGGCATACATCTCCATACTGTCTTCAAAATGGCTGTGAAACCAAGTCTGTTCAGTTTCTGCCGATACCTCTGTAACTTCCGGTTGTGGGGTGTTAGATGGTTCGTTCCAAAGTTCTTCAGAAGCTTGAACAGCTTGATATTCAGAGGAATCCTGCTGCATGATATGCTCTCCTGTAATAGATGCGGTTTTCTCGGCTTAAGGATACCAGTTGAGGATTTAATCCCTAGAATTGATAGTGGTGAAAGTTGTGCTTAGCAGCAAGAAAAATTTGATCTTAACTCAGCATAACGCGAGATTGTAAGCAACCCCAGTCTTTAGACAGGGGGCTTGAGCTTGATATTCAAGGTAGGCTAAAGTCTGCAACCTTTTTCCTCCCTGGGTTTAATGCCGCAGGGTTTCCAACGGAGTTTTTATGAAAGCATTTGTAGCAGGGGCAACTGGTCAAACTGGCCGTCGGATTGTTGAAGAACTCGTAAAGCGCAATATTCCTGTCCGTGCTTTAGTTCGGAATTTAGAGACAGCTAGGGAAATTCTGCCTCCAGAGGCGGAATTGGTGACAGGTGATGTATTAAATGCAGCATCTCTTGCTGAGCTCATAGGTGACTGTACAGTGCTGCTTTGCGCTACCGGCGCTAAGCCTAGCTTCGATCCGACAGGGCCTTATAAGGTGGACTATGAAGGTACTAAAAATCTGGTAGATGCTGCCAAAATTAAGGGAATTGAGCATTTTGTGCTCGTGACTTCTTTGTGCGTTTCTAATTTTTTCCACCCGCTGAATTTGTTTTGGCTGATTTTGGTGTGGAAGAAGCAAGCGGAGGAATATTTGCAAAAAAGTGGTTTGACTTACACGATTGTTCGGCCTGGGGGTCTGAAGAATGAGGATAACACCGATGCGATCGTGATGGAGTCTGCGGATAAACTTTTTGATGGGAGTATTCCGCGAACTAAGGTAGCGCAGGTTTGCGTTGAGGCGTTGTTTCAGCCTGCATCTCGTAATAAAATTGTGGAGATTGTGGCGAAGTCTGAGGTAGAGGCGAAGACTTTTGACCAGTTGTTTGCTGGTGCGGCTTAAATCGGGAACTGTGCGATCGCATTTTGTAGTAAGGCTTTAGTCAAATTGCACGCAGTTAACTCCCTATGTAGTTGCGCTTAGCATAGACAGCGCAACTACATAGGAAAATCAAAGGAATTACAAGGAATGACAAGAATTAGAGTTAGAGAAGTTGACCGCAGAAAACTAGGCTTATTTCGCCGCTCGGAAATCCAAATCTTGAAACGCCTGATTTTCAGCAGCGTAACTATCTTTATTCTAGCATTCTTGATTGGGAATTGGCATGGAAATCAAGAATCTTTTGTAGTTCAAAATGAGAGCAATCAATTGCCTCCTTTAGCAATGAAAGGCGGCGATCCTTACATTCGAGCACTGATGCGAACGATATCAGCAAGCGAGTCGAATGTTACCCAACCATACTCAGTTATTTACGGTGGCGAACTTGTCTCTGATTTAAGCCGTCATCCCGATCTATGCGTAAAAATTGTCTCCGGCCCCAATCGCGGAAGGTGTACCACAGCGGCCGGGCGATATCAATTTTTGAGCTCTACTTGGGAGGAAAAAGCTAAGCGATATCATCCCCATCCGGCTCAGTTTATATTTTGGAAAGAGTACAGTTTTGAACCAAAATTTCAAGATGCTGTTGTTTATGCTTGGTTGAGCGATACCAAGTTTTGGAAAGCCGATATTTCCGCACTGTTACAACAGGGAAAATTCAATAAAGTGCAGCGGTTGTTATCGGGGACTTGGACAAGTTTAGGCTATGGGATAGAAGACAATTCTATGACTGGAGAGTTGCCAGAAATATATCAGGAAATGCTACAAGAAGAACTAGGGAAAGCAAGTTAAGTACAGAGACAAATAAAAACACTCCTTTACTTTCATCATGCAAAATCAAAAGTCATCTATTGTTTTTGACCAAGAACGCGCTTCTTCCTACGACAAAAGATTTGCTAAATTCGCTCCATTGCGCGACGCACTTCATTTGCTGATTAGCCTGGTACTTTCCGAACTTCCTGCTGATGCAAGGATTCTCTGTGTCGGCGCGGGAACTGGTTTAGAATTAATTGACCTGGCCAAAAGATTTCCACAGTGGCAATTTACTGCGGTAGAACCTGCGGCACCGATGCTTGATATTTGTCGCCAACGTGCCGAAGAGAATGGCATCGCGTCACGTTGCACTTTTCACGAAGGTTATCTCGATTCATTGCCTGCATCGGAATCTTTTGATGCGGCAACTTGCCTTCTGGTTTCTCACTTTTTTATGGATCGAGATCGGCGGCGCAACTTTTTTAATCAAATTGCTTCACGACTTTGCCCTAATGGATATTTGATCAGTGCCGATCTGGTTTCTGATATGTCTACTTCAGCTTACGAAAGCCTTTTTGAGGTTTGGATAAGAATGCTGAAGTATTCCGAAGTGCCTGCTGAGGAAATTGAAAAGTTTCGTGCTTCTTATGGTCAGGATGTGGCGGTGCTACCGCCACTTGAAGTTGAGTCAATAATTGTATCAAGTGGCTTTGATTCACCTGTATTGTTCTTCCAGAGCCTTCTCATTCATGCCTGGTATGCTCAGCGATCGCTGTAAAAAGCTATATTTCTCATAGCTTAATATGGTTTCGGCGATCTTCCCTTCTTCCCTTCTTCT
>NZ_CACA01000248.1:0-5908 GCF_000180455.1 Kamptonema sp. PCC 6506 | reverse complement strand
TTCTTTCCCTTCTTACCCTTCTTTCCCTTCTTTCCCTAGCCCCTAGCCCCTAGCCCCTAGCCCCTTCTTACCCTAGCCCCTAGCCCCTAGCCCCTAGCCCCTTTCTATACAGCCGCTTTCACAAACTCAGCCTGGTACTATTTTACTATTGCAGTGGCAGGAAAATTGTCATCACTTCCCCCTTCTGCGGTCGTTGTCGCACCACCAATTTCCCCCCAGCAGCTCTAAATAAATTCTTCGTCACGCTCAAACTCAGACTCAAACTACCAGTTTCCGGCTGAAACATCAACAGCGGCCCAATAGATTTGAGCGGCCCATTAGGAGTTTGTTTAAAAGCCGATTCATTTTTAGTTCCAGGTTGTAGTTGAGATTCCAACTGTAATTTTAATTGATTTCCCGCCAACATCACTCCAACTTGAATGTGACTTCCTGCTGGTAGAGTGCGAGTAAAATCTTCAATTAAACCAGTTAAAACCTGATCCAACATTGTCTGATCGCTGAGTACTGTTGGTAAATTCTGTGGCAGAATTACCTCTAGAGTGTGATTGCGCTGACAAGCTTGTTTTTGCCAGCGAGGAAGATTACTTTGAAAGACTTGAGTCAGGGAAATTGCGGTTAGTTGAACTGAAGATTGCTTAGCCTGGGACATTTCCAATTCTACGGCCCTAAAAATTAAACCAAAGCGGTCAATTTGGGCAGTACATTCGGAGTCAATCATTTCTAATCGCTTAACTACTACTGGATCGAGATTGGGACGTTTCAGTAGTAGCCTAGTCAGGGTGCGGATTGTTGCTAAAGGAGTGCGAACTTCATGAGCGATCGCTTGTAGCAGTTCTACCTCTTGGGATTTGGGGTTTGGGGTTTTAGATTTGGGATTTGGCAATAATGTTCCCAAATCTGCACTTTTTCTTGCTTTCTCCTGTTGGCGGTATCCAGTTTCTTCTAAGGGCAAATTCTGCAATAGCAGGCGGCTAAACTGCATTACAATTTTGTAGTCAGGTGCGATCGGAGTAAACTGCTCAAACAAAAGTACCATCGATTTAGCACTACTCGATACTGACTTACTCAAAGTAAAGTTTGCACCTTCAGGAAAACTTGCTAGTAATTCCTCGCTATCCTTGACTCGTAGCTGCAAGATGGCCCAAGCTTGCATCACGACTGCTGGATCGAAGGAAAATAGAAAGGCGGGATTTCCTAAAGCATTTTCCCCTAATACCATTACCAGACTGAATTTAGCTGTTAACACCAAACAAAACTGCTCGTTGGCTAAAGGATCGCCGTTACAAAGAGGTAGTGCTGGTGTTGTAGGAGGAACTGATATTGTCCCTTCTGGTGCTGGTAGTAGAGGTAAAGCTTGCGAAGATAAGTAAGTGTTAGCTTCCTGCGGGTTACTGGTAAAAATCCAAGCTGCAAAGTTTTTCACTAATGCAGGGTCAGTCAACACCGAGGAAGGGCCAGACAAGATTAATCCTTGATGGGATTGGGTAGGGATTGGGGATAGGGAAGATGGGGAGGATGGGGAAGATGGGGAAGATGGGGAAGATAGGGAGGATGAGGAAGATGGGGAAGATATAGAGGAAAATTTCTCTCCCTCATTTCCTGCGGCCCTTTCCTGTTCTAATAGTTGATTAAGAGCGGCGATCGCAGCGTACCACTCCTGCTGAGCTCTGAGTCGGAGAGCGATGCGAACCCCAGAGTGCGAATAGTCTGAATTTTCATACAGCGCGATCGCATCTGAAGAGGTGATGTCATTTTTAACCCCATCTTCGGCTAAAATCTCGCTAATGGTCGGTAAAAAGTAACTGTTCACAACACACCCACCTGCAAAATTTACATTTTAGATTTTAGATTTTTGGCTTAATACTAAATCGTCTCTCTCTTCAGAGTATCGGCTTCTGTCTGTAGTGTATATTCGCATAACCGAACTAATAAGTAGCAATCTCCGCTTATTTTTTAGAGCGAGGCTGGCTGAGTGGGGTTTTCCTGGGTTAGGTTAGCTAGGGTGATGAGCGATCGCGCTGATTGAGTGAGGGGTGAGATTGAGCGATCGGCGGTTGAGCTCTCCTTATCAGCTTTGCGGAGGGAGGTAACGAGAAGTTGCGATCGCCCATGCTTTTAAAGGTTTCAGTAAATGGCGAAGTGTAGTAATTTCTTCTCCGCAGTGGTTATGGTTTCATCAAATAGAACACTTGAAAAGTCAAATTGATCCGTAAACTTGGTAAAAGCCGTATTATAAAAATTACGAAGAATAAAGGAGATAAAGGCATTCGGTGTAACTGGAGAACAAACAGGAATTCTACAGTTTTTAAACTGCCCCAAAGTTAAATGACACTTGGGATGATCTATATCTATATGATTATCTGGATCGTAGTCAAATCTGATTGGCACTGGCAATATATTCTTAGCTATTATGTCTGCATATATCTCATCCTCTTCATAAATTTCAGGTTCTTTTTGTCTGACTGATAAACCTACTGAAATTAGCTTTCGAGTAATGGTGGCGATCTGTTTATGAATATCTCGATAATTAGCCATTTTTAAAAAAGTTTTTCTTTTAGCCCATCTAGTATTTCTTGGGGTATATCTTCTTTGTAAATCTCTCCTTTGTTAAGAGCTTCAAGAAGCTCTCTTAAATCTTTTTTGTTTTTAAATATCCGATCCCGTTCCTTTGGACTCATATCTCTATTCACAAGATTCATTTCTTGCCGTTCTTTTTCAGTAGGATAGGTAAACTTAAGAGCAAAGTTTTCTTGCTTAACTTGATTATATTCAGCTTCCAGTCTTCTCATATCTTCACCATAGCCTAATACTCTTAGCCAAGCTTTGCTTCTTGTCATAGCAGTAAATAGAATATTTCTTTTTCTAGCTAGATCAGAACCTGAGAAACAAAGGTGTGCATCTATAACGTAAATCATTGCGGCTTCATTTCCCTTTGCCCTATTGATGCCAGTAAAGATAATAGCTTCTTCACTGAAGAATTCATCCGGGGAAGTTGTTATCCCCGCTAGGTTAGAATTGATTCCTCTCTCAAATAGTAGAGTTCTAGGTTCTCTGACAGCATCTCTAGTGGTAAGTGGATTAGTATGTATAACCATGATGTCATCATGTTTCAATTCATCTTCTTTTAGGTTGGTTTCTATTTGACTGACTAACCATTCCATTTGTTCTTTATTATTGTTGAATGACTTGAAGGTAATTAAGTCATCAATAGGTGAGTGAGATTCGAGAAACTTAGGACTTGTCTCATCAGTTCTAGCAAGCGTTACAGACTTCCCATCTTCTAAAGTTCCTTGCTCAACGTTGTAGCCAATATCTCTCCATAATCCAGAATAATCAAACATCTGGACTAATCCTTGATCTCGATAAATCCCAAATCCAAGGGCGTGTGCAGTCGCCAAAATTGGGCGAGAGTTTCTATAACATTTTTCTAATATAATATCTTCTTTTGGTTTTTTTGGTAAGTTTTGGAGTTGAACACGAGGTGTACCATTAATATCCTTTCCAAAAATAGCATTTGGAGATTCCATAATCTTATTATTGAGGCTTTGTAGTTCATCATAAGCATAAACTAATCTCTTCGGTTCTTTCAATATCTCATAACAAATCCGCAAAAAATGTTGGGAAAAATCCTGTGCTTCATCAATCAAAATAGCATCATAGTATTGGGTAAACTTCTTTATTTTACCAATTGCTTCTTTACAAACTGTATCAAATTCTTGACCAGAACCATTTGGAAGATTTTTTGCTTCACGAAAGTCTCTATATTCAATATTATGTTTCTTGCAAACTTCATAATAAATTCCCTCTGCATTTGGACTGCCCCAAGCGTGAATTATTTTAACTTTATCCCAATCCGGTTCTTCATTTGTATGTTCAATAGTAAAAGTGTTAATAAGTTGCTGGAACTGACCTTTCAGTGAGCGGGTATTAAAAGTTACAGCAATATTCCAATCAGGATTTTTTGCGTGCAAGTAAGCAACTTTCAAGGCTAAAACTATAGTCTTTCCTGAACCGGCAAGTCCTCTAATTCTTTGTACACCTTCGACCGTTTCAAGTACAGCGGCACTTTGATTTCTATCTAAATTAGCAATCGAATCCTCTAATTTACTAAGTTTCGCTCCCTTAGAGTCTTCTTTCTTGACATAGTTCCGCTGCTTTCTTTTTCTTATGGATGTTATGGCTTGTATTACTGAAGTTAGTTTTTCAAAATAATCACTATTTTCCCACTTTTGAAAGTGAATAAATTCTTTCAAATCACAATCATTAATAGCGACTATATACTCCTCTGAAACATCGTTTGGTTTATGACTCCAAGCGGGTGCGTAAGTTATAACGCCAATCTCAACCATTAGATTTCTCTTATTGGTAAGAGAGCTATGTTGGAGCAATTTCGCCTGAATTTTGTTGACGCTCTCATCCTGTACTTCTTCCAAATTAATATCAGTTTTAGTACCCTCGACAATGTTAAAAATAATAATGCCATGTTTCCTAGAGACAAGAAGAGCATCAATTTGATAACCTCCTTGAGATGTACCTATTATTGGATATCCTAAATATAAACTTCCATCAATGTCATCTCTTCTACTCTCAAAGTAATCAGCGAGTCTTCTGGAAGACTCAGGTTTATTTTTTACATCGCCTCTGACAATATTAAGCATAATATTTCCTTTTATTAAAGTACGTTGTCTATTGTCTATTATACCAAAATCTAATACTAATGTCGCGCATCTACTTTTCCAACCTAAATCCTTTAGCGCAAGGCGCTGAGGAGCTAAACTGATTACCCCCTAAGTTAACCAACCGACATTAATTATTCAACTCCAGACAAAACACAATTTGGGAAATTTATCAATTAGGATAGGAACTCCTAAAGGGTGTTTTTGTGCTATAATTTTAGTGTTTTTCAGAGCGCAACTGTCCAACCAAGTGGACTAACTCTGGTAAAATCAGCTTTTCGACAGCCAGTTGTACCGCATTGCTAGAACCGGGAAGAGAAAAAACCAACTTCCCTCGATAAACCCCAGCCGTAGCGCGAGATGCGATCGCTCTCGATCCTATTTCCTGATAACTCAGCCAGCGAAACAACTCTCCAAAGCCTGGTAAAGTCTTTTCTAGCAAACCCTCGATCGCATCGTAAGTAGTATCTCGCGGCGCAATCCCAGTACCCCCGTTGAAAATTAGCGCATCCAAGTCCGAGCGCTGGCAGAGCGATCGCACCTGGGATATAATTTGTTCGGGTTCGTCTTTAACCAGAGTGTAAAACCCGACTGCATGACCAGCATCTAAAAGTAATTGTTTAATTAATTGACCGCTCTTATCCGTTTCCTGCGATCGCGTGTCGCTGACAGTAATCGCAGCACAATTCACACTTATTTTAGAACTATCAGGGTGAGGAAGTACTGTCATACATATTTCTCTGAACTAATAGGTAATCGGGACTGGGAAATTACCCATCCCCAATTACCATCAATTACCTCTTACCGCTTACGCCTTGCTGAATCCTAAGCCGTGTTCTTCCGAATAGCGTTCCATGAAACGCATAAATCGATCCCAATCTTCTACAGATTTCATCAAGTATAGTGCTTCCAGAGATGCCGGCTGACCATTGATGAATTTAGCTTTAACTTCCCGCGTCGTAATTTCGCCTTCTTCATCAATCATATACATCCCAGTAATTTCTTCTGTACTGCTGTTACTAAGAGCTTTGGGATTTTCAAAGGTAAAGGTAGCAGTACCCTGATTGCCTGTTTTAGAACGAGTGAGGCGCACATCTGGGATTACATCTTCGTCAATACCCCTGGAAAATTGAATTTTAGCCATAATTTTGCGATCGAACCTTAAAGATTGATTAAATTGTCATTGTTTTAATCATAAAACGACGCGGGTATCTCTACACGGAAGAGATGGG
>NZ_CACA01000249.1:0-4418 GCF_000180455.1 Kamptonema sp. PCC 6506 | reverse complement strand
TTCTCCCCTCTTCCCTAGCCCCTAGCCCCTAGCCCCTAGCCCCTCTTCCATGAACACTCCTGCAATTTCCGCCATCATCTGTACCCACAATCGGGACAATTATTTAGGTGCAGCCATCGACAGCTTACTAACACAGGAATTTACCGACTTTGAAATATTAGTAGTAGATAACGGCTCAGGCGATCGCACCCGCGAAATCGTAGAATCCAAACTCACAAACCCCCACCTCAAATACATCTGGGAACCAACCATCGGCCTATCCGTAGCCCGCAACACAGGCGCAAAACTTGCCCAAGCAGAAATCCTAGCCTACCTTGACGACGATGCGATCGCTAGTCCCCAATGGCTATCCGTCCTCCACACCGCCTATCAAAACAACCAAAAACTAGCCATAGCCGGCGGCATCGTCACCCTACTCTGGCCACAAGACCTTCACCCTCCCAAATGGCTCTCCCCCGGTTTAGCAGGCAACCTTGGAGCCTATGACCTCGGCAATGACCCCCTCTACATCAACACACCAGGCTTAACCCCCAGAGGCTTAAACTACTCAATCCGGCGCACCTTCCTAGAGCAAATCGGCGGCTTCGACACCAACTTAGGTCGCATCGGCAAAAAACTACTCTCCAACGAAGAACTCCACGTCACCGAACAAGCATTAAAGTGGGGATGGCAAGTAGCCTATCTCCCCCAGGCCCTAGTAGCCCACAACGTCGCACCAGAGCGAATTAAAAAAACCTGGTTTTTAGAGCGCGGGTGGTGGCAAGGTATCAGCGAGTGTCATCGCGAACAACTCACCGGTCAAACTGGAATTAACCAACTATGGCGAGGAGGCGAGCGGTTAGCACGAGGTTCCTACAAATCCCTTAAATACATCACACAACCAGCCCAGCGCTTTGAAAACTTCGTTTATGCCTACGGTCAAATTGGTTACTTGAGTGCAGCCATCCAGCTCATGCTATTTCACCCGAAATCTACCGATAAGGGGTAGGCTATAGGTAGTAATTGAGGAGTTCGCACTTCACCATTCACAACTCTACAGCCTTCAGGTTCAAGCACTCAACCATGACCTCTACTTCATCCAAGATTCCGGTTTCCGTTCTCATCCCGGCCAAAGACGAAGAAGTTAATCTCCCTGCGTGTCTAGACAGTCTTACCAGGGCGGTCGAAGTGTTTGTGGTGGACTCCCAAAGCACAGACCGCACAGTGGAAATTGCCACCAGTTATGGAGTAGAAGTAGTGCAATTCTACTTTAATAACTGCTGGCCAAAAAAGAAAAACTGGTCTTTAGAAAATCTGCCCTTCCGCAACGAATGGGTATTAATTGTCGATTGCGACGAACGCATTCCTCCAGAACTTTGGGAAGAAATTGCTGAAGTCATCCAAGACCCCAACTTTGACGGTTACTATCTCAATCGTAAAGTCTTATTTTTAGATACTTGGATACGACATGGTGGCAAATATCCAGACTGGAATCTACGCCTGTTTAAACATAAAAAAGGTAGATACGAAAATCTAGGAACAGAAGCCGTTCCCAATACAGGTGACAACGAAGTTCACGAGCACGTCATTTTAGCCGGTCAAGTCGGCTACTTGAAAAATGATATGCTCCACGAAGACTTCCGCAACCTATTTCATTGGATAGAGCGCCACAACCGCTACTCTAATTGGGAAGCCCGCGTTTATTATAATATCCTCGCCGGTCAAGGCGACAGTGGCACAATTGGCGCTAATCTATTTGGAGATGCAGTACAACGCAAGAGATTTCTCAAAAAACTTTGGGTGTGGCTACCTTTTAAACCGATGTTACGGTTTTTGATGTTTTATATTTTTCAGCTTGGCTTTTTAGATGGGAAAGCTGGTTATATTTATGCAAGGCTGCTGAGTCAGTATGAATATCAAATCAGTGCCAAATTATATGAATTACGATATTGCAATGGTCAGTTAAATAAGGCCGAAAAAACGAAAGGTGGAGATTCGGCCAAGGGAAATTTAAAGCCAAATTCATCATTTGAATTTGACCTAGAAAAGGCAGAAGCAGATATCTCACAATCCCCCCTTCCTAATTCTCCATCTCAAATTAATTCTCCTAACTCCTAACTAACTTAACCTAATTAAATCTCAAATAGTAAAGCCTTCTTCTTTCTCTCCTAGATAACTAAAGCCTTCTTACTTCTTCCCCTTCTTCCCTCTTCCTTCTTCCTTCTTCCTTCTTCCTTCTTCCTTCTTCTTAACACTATGGATGCTGAATCTCTAGTTGATTTGCGCCGCTACGACCAATCCTGGTTTGATAAAGGAAAACCTAGTTGGTTTATTTTGCTTTGGTGGTTAGTACAAGGGATTATATTTCCTCTAACCCCTCATCATTTTAACGGCATCAGGCGAACTCTCCTGCGCCTATTTGGTGCTAAAATTGGTACAGGTGTCATCATCCGCCCCACTGCTAGATTTACTTATCCTTGGAAAGTAGAAATCGGAGACTATAGTTGGATTGGAGATGACGTTATTTTTTATAGCCTCGATCGTATTTCTATTGGTAAACATTGCGTAATTTCTCAAAAAAGTTACCTCTGCACTGGTACTCATAACTCCCACGATCCAGCCTTCGGTTTAATCACAGCAAATATTACCATTGGTAATGGCGTTTGGGTAGCAGCAGATTGTTTCATCGGCCCTGCGGTAGAAATAGGGGCTAACGCCTTAATTGCCGCCCGTAGCAGTGTTTTTGAGAATATGCCACCAACTTTTGTGTGTATGGGAACACCTTGTCGGCCGCGTTACCCTAGAGAAATTTGTTAACCGAGAACTGTTAATTGGTGAGAACTTATCTCTCCTCTGCCTAAAGTGATAGAAGAAGGATAAGCTGTTACCCATTTAATGCTTCAGTCCTGGGCGTAATCGATCGCTACCTTAAGCTACCATCAACTAGACCCCTCGCGATCGCGAATCACGCAAATGCAAATATTGACCAGTAAATTTACCTAATTAAACGTAAAATTCTGAGGAATAAAGAGCTTACTGCCTTCTGCCTTCTGCCTTGTAGTTATAACTCATTTTAGTTGTTGACTAAACCTACAATCGATGGTATGCTACTTTTAAGTTTTTATAAGTAAGTCAACTTAATAAAATTAAAGAGTTCCCGTAGGCTCGGTCTTTGGTACGAAACCGAACTCTTTGTTAACGGTTAACTGTTAACAAAGTATAAGGGTTTTGAGGGATAACTCTGTCGGCCAACTTATCCTAAAAATACAGGACTTATGCAAAAATCTCTGTAGCGCTACAAACAAATTAACAATTAAAAATTAAATTCATTATTTTTAATTTGGCATTTTTAATTTTTAATTGTTACATCTTGGCGGTTTCTTAACCGGGCCTACTGATGGCTTTACTGCACAAGCGTGTATAAGTCCGAAAATAATTAGGTTGACTACTTAAAAAACATAAATCTTAGCCCATAAAATCAGCCCTAATCATCACTACAATCTCAGCCAAGATAATGACAAATGAACTAGAGCTACCCAAAAAGCCATCCTTCATCACACCCGCCTTAATTGGGACAGTTTCATTATTTATAGCATTAGTTCCCATATCTTTAGCACCAATATTAGTCAAATTTTGCGAAGAAGAAATCAGTTCAAATGCCGTAGCCTTTTATCGCGGCTTAATTGGTACATTAGCCTTTGGATTATTGAGTGGAATTGATACAGTCCGCCGCCAGCAACCTGGCACTAAACCTGTAGAAGTTCAGCCTTTTACAAAACGGGAAGTATGGCTATTTTTAGGAATGGGAATAGCCGCAGCTACCTACTTTATACTATGGGCTTGGTCGCTAAATCAAACTACAGTTGCCAACGTTACTTTACTCTTTGGTTTGAACCCCGTTTTCATCGGTTTAGCAGGATGGTCGTTATTTGGTCAGCAATTCGATCGGAAATTCCTAGTTGGTATGATGATGTCAATGGGAGGAGCTATCGCCATTGGATTCAATGACGTACAATTCGGTACAGACCAACTACAAGGTGATGCAATTGCCTTACTATCAGGGGTTTCCTTCGCTGCATATTTAATCCTCGTAGAAAAACTCCGAGACAACTTTAGCACTGCAACAATCATGCTATGCCGCTGCGGGTTTACTACCTTATTTAGCTTACCCATTATCTTCGCCGAAGAGAGATTATTTCCCTACTCAGCAGTTGGTTGGTTTCTCTTAATTTTCCAATGCCTTTTCTGCCAAGTTTTAGGTCAAGGACTTCTAGCTTATAGCCTTAGCAAATTATCGGCTGGTTTTGTTGCTATCACCCTTTTGATCGAGCCAATTCTTGCCTCAATCTTAGCTTGGATAATTTTTTCAGAACGTTTAGGGTTTTCAGATTGGGTGGCTTTTTCCGTAGTTTTATGTGGCATATTTCTCGCCCAATCCA
>NZ_CACA01000250.1:0-5934 GCF_000180455.1 Kamptonema sp. PCC 6506 | reverse complement strand
CTTACTGACGCTCAATTAGTGGAGAAAAATCATCTCATGAACAACCCAATTTATCAGACTGTAATCGTTGGTGGTGGTTTCACTGGTTTGTTTACAGCTTTGCATCTAGCACACGAACACTATCCAAGAAGCATCATCCTAATTGATAGCTCTGAACGCTTTTGTTTTAAGCCTTTACTTTACGAGTATTTCAGTGGTGAGATGGATGCTAATCAGGTAGTACCGCGTTTTGAGGAACTGCTCAAGGATAGCGGCATCATTTTTGTGCAAGATACGGTGCAATCGATTGACCTAGAACAACGGGAAGTCAAATTAACTTCGGGAACTAACTACAACTACAGTAACTTAGTGTTAGCTTTAGGTAGCGTTACTGGCTATTTTGGCGTTGAGGGTGCTAAAGAATATGCCTTTGATTTTCGCACCCAAGAAAATGCGATCGCGCTCGATCGTCACTTGCGCGACTGCTTACAACGAGCCGTTCAAATTGAAGACCCCGAGCAACGTCGTCGGCTGCTAACTGTAGCTGCGATCGGTGGCGGGCCAAGTGGTGTGGAAATGGTTGCTACTTTAGCCGATCTGCTACCTAACTGGTATGAAGCTTTGGGAGGTAATCCTCAAGAAGTCCGGGTGGTACTAATTAATCACGGCAACGAAATTCTCAAGGGTGATATTAATAGTCATCTGCGTGAAACTGCCGAGCAGGAATTAGAAAAACGCGCTGTACCAGTGGAGTTAATCGCGGGAGCAGAAGCGACGGCTATTCGTCGAGATTCAGTTGAATATAAGCGCGATGGTAAGTCTGAAATATTATCAGCATCTACCACGATTTGGACAACTGGAACTGCTACACATCCACTGATTAAAAACTTACCAATTCCCAACGAACACCGCGATCGAGATGGTCGCGTTCATGTTACTCCCACTTTGCAGTTACCCGATTTTCTAGAAGTTTTTGCAGGGGGTGATTGTGCGGTGGATGTGCAAGCCTCAACGGTTGAGGGTCGTGAGTACGAGCATTTAGAACTACATCAAGATTCAATATCTAATTCCTCTGAGCCCCATGAGACTAAACCTTTACCTCCCACTGCCCAAGTAGCCTATCAGCAAGGGGCCACGATCGCGCATAATCTGAAAGCGATGGCATTAGGACATGAGCTAAAGCCAGCTCAGGTTAACCTACGCGGAACCCTTCTCAAACTAGGTTTAGAAAATAGTGCCGCTAACATTTACGATGTTTTTGAAGTGAAAGGCGAAGTCGGTCATCTGATTCGCCAAGGCACTTATCTAGAACTATTGCCAACTCCGCTTCATAACTTGAAAGTTACTACAGACTGGTTAAAAGATGAGATATTCCACGAACATATCAATTCTGGTGATGGGATAAAGCAAGCTGTTAAGGTTGCTCAAGTCGTGGGTGGAGTAGTCGTCGGCGCTATAGTTGCCAAAAAAATGCTCAATATGCTAAGTGAGGACGATAAAAACCAGAAATCTTGACGGCATCTCCAGAATTGAAGCCAGGATCGAGATTGACCATATAATCGAATACGGTTCCGTTAAGTCTGATAGCACGATCGATGATGCGAATTTTTGGACTTTAACTTAACTTTATTGAGCTTTAACTGAACCGTATTGGTCTATAAACACCTTTTATGAAGGATAAGCCTGGCTTCACCGTCCAAAAATCAGAGCGTCGAGCGAATATGCACCTGGGCCTAAAACCGCGATCGCCATCAGCATGACACAATACATAAACGCTTTTTCCCAGCTTGGCGGTTCGCCTTTTCCATGTGGCCCCTGATCTGACGGGGTGACAACCCCGTCAAAATCCGTACCTATGGCGCTTTGAGACGTTTTGTGGTAAAAAAAATGGGCGATCGCTCTCAACAACCCCCAAAATAATTAAATGCTTCCTTTATTTTACCAAAATTGCTTGTCAAGTCAACTCAAAAAAACTGAATACTTAACTCTTGCAATTGTTGTCAGCCTTTTACAAATACACAAACAAGTTAGTATTGAGCGACTGGCTACTGTTTGGTCATATCCTATACTTTTTGAGAGCCGTAGGCGCAATCTTCAAAGATTTTTTAAGTTGCCAGTGCTGCGAATTGAAACCTTATGGTTTCCCTTGGTAAAATACATCTTGAACACGGCTTTTAAAAACCAGTCTGTGTTGATGCTAGCTATAGACCGTACTCAATGGCGACACAATAATTTATTTTTTATTAGTCTGATTTGGTCGCAAAGAGCTATTCCTTTATACTGGGAAATACTCCCCAAAAGGGGCAGCACGAATCTTCAAGAACAACAAAACTTAATTAAACCTATTTTAGCCTTGCTACAAGATTATGAAATAATTCTTCTTGGAGATAGAGAATTTGGTTCTGTCAAACTAGCGCAATCGCTCTGTGACGTAGGTGTCAAGTTTGTATTAAGAGTTAAACAAGAACGATACATACAAGCTGAAAAATCCGAATATCAACGTCTAAGCGAGTTAGGGCTAATGCCAGGAACGGGCTTTTATATAAGCGAGGTTAAAGTTACTAAATAAAAAGGTTTTGGCTTATTTATCGCATACACTTGTGCAATAGACCTCTTGCAAAAGTAGGCGGGCGCAATTGCTTCTCTGCGCCTCTAATTCTCTCGATCTCTATGAATCTTTATGAAAAGATAAAATTTCGGTTAAGGGCTATGCAATATCTCGATCGTTGATGATTAAATGTAACTTAAATCCGAAACTAGCACGGCGGTCAAAAAAATAGAAAATATGCGTTTCATTATTTTCTCCAAACAGTATCAATATCAATCACAAACTGGCCATTAACTCATTATTTATGATGGCTTAGATGATTTCTTACTAACTCATTCCCTACACTTAAATCTGTCCACTTTTGCAATACCCAAAGGCTGATAATGGCTGCTAATCCCGATCCTAATGTGTCCATAATCAAGTCAATGACTGTATCATCGATGCTGCCAATCACATCTGTTGCCAAAATTTTACCTGCTGACCATTCAGTGATTTCCCACAACGCTCCGATGGCGATACCAAAGCTGACGATCGTCAGTAAATATAGTAGTGTGTGTTGACGAAAAATCGGCAGCATGGGACTATACACCAAAAAACTCAGAGCTAGTGTAATTGAAAACATGGTGAACCCATGAACCAGCTCGTCATAAAGTCCAGGGGCGTAAAACCATCCCCACACCCAACCTCCGGCGTTGAGTAAAGCTGCGAGGACAAACAGAAAATCAAATAGGGTTGGTAGTTTGTCATCTTTCACCAAAAACACAAGAGAGACAATTAGAAAAAGCGCTAGGGCGATCGCATTTTGCCATTTCCCCTGAATAGCAGCAGCAAGAACAGCGATTCCCAGTAATGTTTGCCCCATCCAGGCAGCAAAGCGGTATCCTTTCCAGTTGATAGATTGCATCTTTTCTCCTCATGTCAAACTTGCCCGATCGCTTTTATGGCGGCTAGATAGCGCTCTTTGACATCCTTTCGATCTAACTCTTCGGCGATCCCCTCCTGGCTGCCGCGCTCGATCGTGTTGGCATGACGCAACAGTGCGGCTCTGTCTGCTTTAGTATAGGTAAAAGGGGCAATGACAGCGATCGCTTCTAGTAACCGCATTGTCACTGCTACGCTTGTTTGCCCATACTGCCGAATCTGATTAAAAGCAGCATCCGTCACATCTGCAAACGTCACGGGTTCTGCAATGACGCGCAGCTTATCTTGGTCATCATAACGATAGGCAGAGGGAATCTCTTTTTGTGCCAGGTGACAAAGCGCCGCGCTAAGTTGATCTATACAGCGAATGGCTGTAAAGGGGTCGTTAATGCCAGGTGAGAGGGCGCGGACTGCAATTTCAACCAGTTGGTTAATCGAAAACTCGACATCTTGTTGATCGGTACGCTGCGAACCCAAGACAAAGGCATCATTGACTTGTTTAACCAGCTTTTTGCTACCTGATTCTGCGGGATAAGCAAGTACCAGCGGACTTCCTTTAATCACAAAGTCTCCGGGGCGACGCTGAAGCTGAAGCAGGATATTGCTCTCTGTTGCAATTTGCATTAATTGGTCTGTATCGATCGCTTGCACATAATTACTGCTAGTAGCTTGAATGGCGGTTGCCTCGCGATCGAAATTGGCTGGAATATCTGAGGTGAGTGGTTCTGCTCGATGCGTCGCTGCGCTGCGTCCTACCTGTTTGGGAAAGAGCCGATCGATCGCTTCATCTAGCTCACTTCCCACCTTAGAAATGACACAATCGACTTGAATAGAGGTAGCGGAATGATGAATAAAATAGATTAAAACGCCAATACTGGCGATCGCCAATCCCAGCCCGCAGGTGACTGCAATATGCGGTACAAACTCATTCTCGGCAACACCATTGATGGTTCGCAGCACCATCAGACTGTAAACAAAGGTAGAGATGAAGGTTCCCAGTACGATTTGGTTGCCAGTATCTTGCATAAAGTTACGCAGCAGACGCGGGCCAAACTGCGAAGACGCAAGCTGAAGCGCCACGATGGTAATAGAAAATGCAGTCGTGGCAACAGTCACCATTGAACCTGCGATCGCAGAGAGAATAGCTCGTGAACCATTGGGCCCCAGGGCATACGCCCAACCTAAATTACCAATAATATCGGTTTCTAGCTGTTGGTCAATGCCAATAGTGACAAATGAAAGCCCGATCGCCAGCACAACCATCAGGGTCGGGATGAACCAGAAACTAGAGTGCAGTGAGTCTAAAAGCTTGCTAAACTTGGTTTCCATTTGCTATTCCTCTGTCGTGGGAGCAGGCTTTGTGCTACCTGCTTTAGACCCATTCCCCTCACCCTCGATCTCGGCAAGGCGGTTGATCGAGCTACTAATGCTGCGTGACTGTGGCACTTGACCTTTCCCAGGGGGCCAACCTTCCCGTTGACGAGTGCGATCGCCATCCGTTGCTTCAGTCTGGTCATGAAAGAGAATTTGCTGTGTCGGGAAGGGCAGATCGATACCATTTGCCGTCAGCTTATTTTTAATATTAGTCAACACTCGATCTTGCAGGTCTAGCACATCTGCACGACGAGGAGGTTGCACCCACCAACGAGCGCGAATATTGACAGTGCTGCCTGCTAATTCAACCACGATCGCATCAGGCGCAGGCGTTTCCAACACCCCATTTGTTTCATGTATTGCCTCTAGAATAAACCGTCGTGCTTGGTCAATATCGTCACCATAGCCAATGCCAATGTCGTACTGCAAACGGCGATTTTCAAACGCAGTATTAACCGTAACAGAATTTGTAAATAGCTCAGAATTTGGAATTACAATCCGCCGCCCATCATAAGTTTTAATCGTCGTTGCACGGGTTTGAATATTTTCTACAGTTCCTTCAAAATCTTTGAAAACGATTTGATCGTCGATTTGGAAGGGTTCAGTTAACAGAATTAGAATACCTGCTAGAAAATTTTGTAAAATATCGCGAAACGCAAAGCCGATCGCTACACCACTGATTCCGAGTAGCTGTACGAGATCGCTGGCTTTAAGCGATGGAATTACGATCGACAGCGCAATAAACAAGCCCGCTAAGATAGTTGTTCCTTGTGCCAAGCGCCCCAGCACCATTCCCAGGTTGCGAGCTTGACGGCGATTGCGTGTTAAGTTTCTGACTACTTTCTTAATCGTTCTAGCAACGAAGAAAAAAATAGCAAAGACAATCAATGCCAATACCATATTTGGCAACAAAATGATAAAGTCATTCAGCATTGCCTGCATCTTATCTAAAAGAGTTGATATTTCTTTACTCATTGCACGATCGTCATAGAAAGTACCTGTACGTTAATGGAAATTAGGAGAACTAACTTCTCTCTAAGGTTGTAAATTCTCCTGTCTCAAGCTCTGAATCTCGGCGGGATGACTAAAAAGCTGACTGTATAAACATTCTT
>NZ_CACA01000251.1:0-21825 GCF_000180455.1 Kamptonema sp. PCC 6506 | reverse complement strand
ATTCCTCTTTACCTTCACCTATTTGTTGCAAAAAAGGTGAAAGTTCTCGGTTAAGCTGCCCCGCTCGGACAAACTCAGCGTAGGTTTCCGCCTCGATCGCTTGCAGTTCCGATCGCACTTGACCGACGATAAAACCTTGCAGATCGGGATGTTCATCCACAAGTCGATCGATTTCCGTTTGCAAACTGGTCAATTTACCTTCTACCAGTGCCTTCTGATACCCATAAAACTCTGGATCGATGCCAGGACGGGTTTCAATTTTTTCCAGATAGTGCAGCACCCGTTGGAAAGCAGTCTGACGAGCGATCGCCTCTGCATAGTGCTCGCGTAGGGGTTGGTTGCCTAACAGGTTCAACGCTTTTAACAGTGGCTGAATGGTTAAACCCTGAAACAGCAAGGTGAACAAAACAACACCAAACACGGTGGCAATAATTTCTTCTCGTTCTGGCAAAATCACTGGCATACTTAACGCCAGTGCGATCGACACCGAACCTCGTAAGCCGCCCCACCATAGGATTGTTTGATCGGGAACGGGAATGTCTGATTTGGCAACGCGATTGCTCAAAAAGCTCAATCCATAAATTGCGATCGCCCGTGTCAAAATCATTGCGCCGATAGTAATGGCGATCGGGCCTAGATTTTCGCCCAGAATGGCAAACCGGATTTGATCGCCAATCAGCAAGAACACGATCGAGTTGACAAAAAATGACAGAAACTCCCAAAATTCGGTGACGATCGTGCGGGTTCGGGGATTCATGCCGATCCGTGACCCAAAGTTGCCCAAAATTAAGCCCGTCGTCACCACTCCAATCACGCCCGATCCGCCTAAATCTTCAGTAATCAGGTAAGTACCGTAAGCCGAAACGAGCGTTAAAGATTGTTCCACTAGGGGCAGATCGAAGCGCTGAGTCAGGTAAGAGATACCAAACCCAATCAAGCAACCAATGCCAATCCCAATGCCGACTACCTGGAAAAACTGAAGCAGAATCGGCTCGATCGCAAGTTCACTCGTTCCCAGGGAAAACGCCATTAAAAATCCGAAAGCAACTACTGCCACCCCATCATTGAATAAGCTTTCCCCTTCCATCAGAATGGACAGGCGTTTTTCCACCCCCAATTCTCGAAACAGGGCCGTCACAGAAACCGGATCGGTGGCTGATAGGCTTGCCCCCACCAGCAGCGCTGTGGTTATGGATAGCCCTGCGAGTTGGTGTAGCCCCAAGGCGACTCCGGCAATGGAGATCAACACGCCCACGATCGCAAACAGGCAAATCGGCAGCAGATCGTGTTTTAATTTTGCCCACTGCAAATTCCAGGCGGCTTCAAACAACAGCGGCGGTAGAAAAATAGACAAAATCAATCCCGGTGAAAGGTTGACTAGCCGCACGTCTACCAAGGCTAACCCTAGCCCGACAATGACTAACAGTAAGGTATAAGGAATGTGGCGAAACCAGCTAAAAATTTGCGGCAGGGTAGCCACACTTAACGAAACCGAGAGTACCAGCAGAAACTGTTTGAGATTGGCTTCAATGGCGATTTCGCTCAAGGAGGATTCAACTGCCATAGGTTCACAGAAAAGTTGTCTTCATCCTTAGTTTATTTCTTTGAGTGTATTTCTGGACGATCCCTAGATATAGCAGGGCGCAATCATCATCAGTTAATACTCATAGGACTTACGCTCATAGTCCCAGAAACCGGGTTTTTGAGAGAATTTGTGGATCAGTGCGAAGTATTTTCGTCAAAAAACCCGGTTTCTTTGGTTCGGTGCGTAAGTCCTGACTCAATACCGTTTAACGGGAATTAAACCAAAAATCCGATGAGGCAGACTCGGCACTCTGAAATTGAAAAGGAATTAAGTAAATCCTTCTTCCTTCTTCCTTCTTCCTTCTTCCTTCTACTTAAAGCTTACTCAAAAATTGCTAAAATGCCCGCCGTCATCGCCAGAAAAAAAATCCCAGCAACTCCCGCTAAAGGTTGCGCCTTTATCCCCGTAATCCATTCCGGCACGCGGCCAGTATAGGCAACGATCTTAGCCGTATCAAGACTAGCAATTACCCAAATCCAACCAGCATGAAGTCCGATCGCTAAGCCTAAATTCCCACCATCACAAATACGCGCAAAAGTCAAGACCATTCCCATCAGCCACAATCCCGGTAATTGGGTAAAAGTTTCTTGTACTTCCCAAAGTAAATGAGCGGCGGCGAAAATTAAACTCGCGATCGCACCCGCCATAAATATAGAATAATCTTGCTGAAGTAGATTTTGTAAAAAGCCTCTAAAAATTAGCTCTTCCGTCCCGCTAATCCACAATCCTAATAATAGAGTCAAAAGTAAAGAAGGCTGAAAAATAGATAATATCGGATGAATTATTTTTTCCTCGCTGCTTTGCCAGCTAATCCAGCCTAAAGCCCGTTGAATTACAAATAAAGTTGCGATACTGAGCACTCCTAAGCTGACACCCAGGCCTAAAGAAATCAAAATTTGGGGTGGGGCGACTAATCCCAAATCGGCAAAAGACCAGCCTTCAACCCAAATTCCACCCCTGATAATTAGTGGCACAATCAGGTAGAGGGAAGCGAGTAAAGGTAATTTTTTATTTTCCAAAGGTTGGGGCGGGTGCCAATTCAGGGCGATCGCGCTGGGAATAGCGATTGGCAACCACAAACCAACCCAAGCCACGAAAAAAGCCATTACCTTAACAATTGCTGGCATTGATAGCAACAAAAGCCGCAGGCTGTTTATTTGGTCAGCAATTCCCATAAATTATCTCGCTTCAGAAATAGACTGCCTTTTAAATCCAGATTAGGGTAGTGGCAGAAAGGGGCAAGAAATTGGAATAAGCCCCAGCGCGATCGCCTCCAGTCAACTCAAAAGTCTCCCCTTCCCGATTTATAACAACCTTCTTGGCAGTTAGGACGTTCTGATTTCCTGCCACCATAGATGCTGTTCCCTTCTTCCCTTCTTCCCCTAGCCCCTAGTCCCTAGCTATATCTCACTTGCTAAAATCGCAGACCCATTTCTACCACCTTTGTATTACTCCTCAGAATTTTCTTCCTCTTCCTCTTCCTCTACTTCCTCCGAATCTTCATCATTTTGACCTCGACTCTTAACAGCATCCAACTGTATCAAGTGAATGTGTTTGTAGCCCAGTTTGATTTCAAACTCGTCTCCCGGTTTTAATCCCATCGATTCAGTGTAAGTCGAACCAATCACGATTTGACCGTTTTTGTGAACGCTGACATGATAAGTCGCTTCTCGGCCGCGCCCGTCTTTTATATTTTCTGGACTTAAGGGAATTCCCCTAGCCGCCAAAACCGCGTCGTAAAAATCCGTCATGTTAACGCGGGTCGAGTCGTTTTTTGTCGTCGAGTAATATCCGCACAGCTTTGCGGTTTCTCGCCGAGGCAAGTGGGATAGTTCTTTTACTTTTTGAAGGAGAGCCCTTCCTATGAGTGGAGATGTTGCAGTTTCAGTCATGGTCTTACGAAATATCCTTCAATCCTGGTGATTGCTTAATAGACTTTTATGCTGATTGAGAGCAATATCAAAAATATATACTCAAACTTATCAGTTTTAGCAAAAATCTTTTTTTACTTCCCAGTTCGTCTATTTGGGTAAGATAAATCTGTCGCAGTTCCCTAATCCTTTAAATTTACGTGGCGCTGGAGTTGCTTGAGGGAATGGTAGATTTCAGGTAAGCGGCTATAAATAGCTGCGGCCTTGAGAAATAATTTGTGGGGAATTGCTGGAATGCCGGTCACAATAGACCCTGCGGGGACATCGCTATGAATTCCAGCTTTAGCAGTGGCGATCGCACCATCTCCTATTTTTGCTTGATTAGCAATTCCTACTTGACCCGCTAACAGCACATTATTACCAACTTTAACCCCGCCAGCCATGCCAACTTGGGCAGCTATTGCCGTATTTTGACCTACTTGGCAGCCGTGACCTATATGTACTAAATTGTCAAGTTTTGTATTGCGGCCAATCCGGGTTTCTCCCACAGCGGGACGGTCAATTGTACTATTACAACCAACTTCAACACCATCTTCTAAGACAGTACAGCCAGATTGTTCCATTTTGAACCAACCAGTCGGCGTGGGTACAAAACCAAAGCCTTCAGAACCGATCGCTGCACCAGAGTGAATTACGCAATCTGCCCCAATCTTAGTACGTTCGTGGATAGTGCAATTAGCGTGTAAAACTGTGCGATCGCCTATTTCCACTGCTGGATAAATTACCGCATTGGGATGAAGGCAAACTCCATTGCCAATTTTCACTCCTGCTTCAATAGCAACGTGAGGCCCAATGTACACATCTGTGCCAATTTCCGCAGTTGGGTGTACGATCGCCGTAGGATGAATTTCGGCAGTGGGTCGAAATGGTTGATAAAAAAGAGCGATCGCTTCCGCAAACAATAACCTGGGATCTGCTGTCGCCATCCAAGCAATTCCTCGCTGGGTAGATGCTGCTTGAAGGGTTTCATCCATTGGCAAAATCAAAGCGGAAGCACCAGTTTTGGCCACAAAAGCCGCAAATTTACCACCTTCTATATAGCTGAGGGAACCAACCTTTGCCTCATCAACTGCGGCCACACCAGTAATTTCTGGATCGGGATTCTCACCACCGATCGGGCTGTGGCTGGAAACTAAAGTAAGTTTTTGTAACAGTTCGCTAAATTTCATTGCTTAACATTACCATTTAACATAAATTGCCGACTGCCAATATCGCTTGTCTTTAAAAGGTGACTTAGCAGCTTACAGTTACAGATATTATTTAAAATTACCACTAAACCCTGCTCAGCAAATATTTCAAAATATTTAACAACTTCCAAAAATCTAGAACAATCCAGAAAAACGAGGCTGTTTAAGTTTCTTAAACAGGAATGCGGTTAAATTCTGTCATCTAGCTTCAGAATCCCACCCTTGGGGCGTAGGATATCAAGAGCTAAACACTGCTGTAGCGTTCTTCGGCCCAAGGTTCGCCCCGGTGATGGTAGCCATTACGCTCCCAGAATCCTAATTCTTCTTTGTCCAAAAACTCCAGGCCGTTAATCCATTTAGCGCTTTTCCAGGCGTAAAGGTGAGGTACTACCAGCCGCATGGGCCCACCATGATCGAGGGTTAAGGGTTCCCCAAATACCGTGTGAGCAAAGAAGTTCTCCTCTCGCAGGAAGTCTGCGATCGCAATATTCGTAGTGTAGCCGCCGTAGCTGTGCTCCATAATATGGACGGCTGTGGGATCTACTTCTACATAGGTCATAAAGTCTGTCACCTTTACCCCAGTCCACTCTACGTCTAGTTTTGACCAATGGGTGACGCAGTGGAAATCGGCAGTAAAATTACTTTGAGGCATAGCCATTAAGTCTGACCATCTGAAAGTCACTTCTTTTGCCTTTCCCCAGATTTTTAGTTGCCATTCGTCAGTGCTAATCTGGGGAGTATCGCCATAGGTCAACACCGGAAAGCCTTGTGTTAAGTGTTGACCGGGGGGGACGCGATCGCTTTGTTCTGGTTCTGGTTTATGAAAAAATTTACCCAGCATAATAATTTCTCTCTCCCTTGGCAAACAAATATTAACTTAAAATCACCCCATCAGGTAATTCTAACGAAGGATGCTCGAAATGGTTTATAATAGGTAGTTTGGGATATAACAATTTACTCACTGGGTAAAAACTATGATCCTAAATTCTCTAATTCCCCTGATACTGTTTTTGATTGCTGCCGCGATCGCATTAGGGACTGACAAGAAAACCCTTGACGGGATTCCGGGGCCTCTAGCTGCGATCGCTAGCTTAGTGTGTTTGATTTGGTTTGTTGCTCTATCTCCTTGGCCGATCAAAGTCAGTCTCGCGATCGCTGTCCTCGCTTTGGGCAAACTATTTTTATAAGATTCCATTAAAACTCTTAAGCATTAATGGACGATATAAAAAATAGATTGCCTCAAGAAAATTAGAAAAAATTCAGAATTCAGAAGTCAGCATTAAGAACAAGAATTCACTTAGTAAAAATAGTTCATGCTAACTTCTGACTTTTGACTCCTGAAACAGGTCTAAATTTTTCTCCTCTTGGCTTTCCCAACTCTTAGCTTTCTAAATCGGCAAACGATTAATATCTTTATTCGAGCCAATCACCACCATTGCCGACCCCTTTCTCAGACGTTGCGTTGGCTGGGGATTAATCTCAAACTTATTCGCATAGCTAACGGCGATCAGGTTCAAACCATAATTACGGCGGAGTTCCAAATCAGCAATCGTTTTGCCATCAAACTTTTCAGGAACAAGCATCTCCACAATACTATGATCCGGATCGAGATCGAAGCGCTCTAAAATACTTGGTTTCGTGAGAATTCGCGCCAAAGCACAACCCATTTCTCGTTCGGGAAACACCACATGATCTGCCCCCACTTTCGTTAACAGTTTCAAGTGAGTTTCCGAAGAAGCTTTTGCCACTACATGAGCAACCCCACCTTCCTTAAGATTCAGAGTTGTGGTAATACTTTCTGCTAAGTAATTCCCAATCGCCACAATCACCGTATCAAACTCAAAAATCCCAGCTTCTTTCAGAGCAGTAGGCTCAGTTGAGTCTAATTCCACAGCATGAGCCGCTATTTGATCGCTCAAAATCTGCGTTACTTTCTTTTCATCTGTATCAACACCTAGCACTTCATAGCCTAAGCCGTGCAGTGTCTCACAAACAGCGCGACCAAAACGGCCTAATCCAATCACAGCAAATTGCTTATTGTCTGTCCGCAAACTGCGGAAAAAGTTTAAAGACGACAGATTCACACTGATATTCAGCGCTTGAACTCTTACTTTTCAGGTTTCAGCAGAGAAAGCGCAGCCTCCTACGAATTTTTGCTAGCTAATACAAAATTGTCTGGGTAAAAACCCAACTTCTAGATTATCAAAAACCAGACTATCCCACCAATAAATTTTCCTCCGGGAATTTGAAATTACAGGGTTTCGGATCTCCCAAAATTGCTCCCATCAGTAGTAACACGCCGACCCTACCAATGTACATCGTCACAATCACAACCAGTTTGCTCAATAAAGAAAGTTTAGCTGTAATCCCCGTCGATAGACCAACAGTAGCAAAAGCTGACACCGCCTCAAACAATGCTGGCATAAATTCTAATTCTGGATTGGCTAACTCAATTAATATTGTAGCTGTCATCACCACTACCAGCGAGCCGAACACTACACCAACAGTTTTCAAAATCAATGCTTGAGGGATTTGGCGCTGATAGCACTGTACTTCTTCTTTACCTTCGAGAACAGCTTCAGTACAGCTAAACAATAGCCTAAAAGTTGTGGTTTTAATCCCACCACCCGTACTACCGGGACTAGCACCGATAAACATGAGTAACACTGTCAGAAATAAGGCAGGCTGAGTCATTTTGCCAATATCAATTGTATTAAACCCAGCAGTACGGGGAGTGACAGATTGAAACCAAGCCGCCATCACTTTTTGACCGAAATTGAGAGGGCCGAAAGTGGCAGGATTGTTAAATTCTAGCAATAAAAAGGCTAAGGTTCCAAAAATTAGGAGTGCGATAGTTGTGCTAGTAACCACCTTGAAATTCAGGGGGAAAATAATACAAGCATGACTTTTCGAGAGGCGATCGCGCGTCCACAGGTACATTTCCATAATTACCTGATAGCCAATCCCACCGAAGATAATTAAGATAGTAATCACAAAATTGACCAAAGGCGAGTCAACATAGCCCATCAAACTATCGGAATAGAGACTAAAACCAGCATTATTAAAGGCATTTATGCTGTGAAATACGGACGACCACAACCCCCCATAAAACCCAAATTTTGGCACAAATACTAACAGTAGCAAAAAGACTCCTGTCAATTCAAATAAAACCGTTGTTGCCAGAATTGATTTCACCAACTGCACCACGCCAGCCAATCCTGATTTATCCAGGGATTGTTGCAGGGCAACTTTGTCTTTTAAACCAAACTTGCGACCTAATAATAGCAGCAAGAAAGTAGTAGCTGTCATGTAGCCTAAACCACCGACTTGTACCAAGGCAACTAGACAAACTTGCCCCCAAAAAGAATAATATTTTCCCACATCAACAACTGACAAGCCAGTAACGCATACAGCAGAGGTTGAAGTAAACAAAGCCGTTACAGGATCGCTCCATGTCCCGTCACTGGTTGAAAAAGGCATCGCCAGCAAGATAGCACCTGCGGTAATGACAGCGAGAAAGCCAAGGCAAATAGTTCGCGAGACAGTCATTAGTAGTTACTAATTGATTGTTGGTAATTTGTCAATAGGTTTTAGTCTACACAAATAAAAGGGAAGAAATGACAAAATTTAGGAAACAGTAGACAATGGACAAGAGAAACCTTTTAATAGCTTACAACGGTGCGATGACTTCGACACTTTACCAGCAAATCCAGCAATTTTACGACGCTTCCAGCGGTCTGTGGGAACAGGTTTGGGGCGAACATATGCACCACGGCTACTATGGGCTTGAGGGTAATCTAAAAAAAGAACGCCGCCAAGCACAGATTGACTTGATTGAAGAACTCCTGATTTGGGCCTCTGTCTCCTCGGCAGCTAATATACTTGATGTTGGCTGTGGTATTGGTGGCAGTTCTCTCTATTTAGCAGAAAAGTTTAATGCTGCTGTTACTGGCATTACTTTAAGCCCTGTACAAGCAAATAGAGCGGCGGAACGAGCTCAAGTAGCAGGCCTAGAAAATCGTACTAATTTTCAGGTGGCAGATGCTTTAAATTTGCCTTTTGCTGACAATTCATTTGACTTAGTGTGGTCGCTAGAAAGTGGCGAACATATGCCCAATAAGATTAGATTTTTGCAAGAATGCTATCGCGTGCTTAAGCCTGGTGGAACTTTGATGATGGCTACTTGGTGTCACCGTCCGCTAACAGGAAATTTAGGACAGCTAACAGATAAGGAAAGAAAACAGTTAGCAGAAATTTACCGAGTGTATGCTTTACCTTACGTAATTTCGCTGCCAGAGTACGAAGCAATTGCCCAGAACTTATCTTTCACAAATATTCGGACAGCAGACTGGTCAACAGCGGTCGCACCTTTTTGGGATGTTGTGATTGATTCAACTTTTAACCCCTTGGTTATTATTAATTTGCTGCTTTCGGGTTGGTCAACTATTCAAGGTGCCCTATCTTTGGGTTTAATGCGCGATGGCTATCAGCAAGGCTTAATTAAATTTGGTTTGCTTGCCGGTAATAAGTAATCATTGTTAGTGGTTAGTTGTTAGTTGTTAGTCGAACTTAGCAACTAACAGTTAACGGTTAACAGTTAACTGTTAACTGTTAACCGTTAACAAAAAGTTGAATTATGCTGGGATGTACCCAACTTATATTCTAGCTTTTTTAATTTTTAATTTTTAATTTTTAATGGATTTCCGATCGAATCTCTCCTCGCTCTAAATCTCTCTCTCCATGATTTTATTTTTTTAGCCGGAAGGCATAGCACAAAGTCCGTATCAAGAATTAGACACTCTAACACGGACACTACTATACTATGCGCTTTTACACTTCCCTCCTCCTCTCAAGCCTGTTATTAATTGGTACAACAGTTCGTAGTCAAAGCTTTGAACCCGTTTCATCTGTATCTTCCGACAGTAAGCATTTCCAAGAATTATTAACAGCTCAAGCAGATAATCACACAGTTCAAGCAAATAACGAGAATAATGTCTCGCCTGAGCGAGGTAGCGGGCGATGAAGCCATAAAAATCTAGAATTTAGCATTAAATAACTGAAATTTGCTGAGTTCTTGTATTAGGCATTTAGGCTTTTCTACTCGTTTGTAGCATTCGCTACCCTTTAAATTTTTTAGGACTTAGGCAAGAACAACCTATTGTGTCATCACGAGTCAAGCCTAGCGCAGTTGTGAGGAATAGATCTTGCTAGAAGTAATCAAAAGCCTTGGTCTTTAGTCAAACTCGTGATTGATTCCTATTTTTTTAAGCGTGACTCCCAGTTAGTTCCCGGATGGGCTAACTGGGAGTTTGTATTAGTAAGTATAAACTCCGATCCAAAACCCCGCTATGTACAATTTCCTCCGAGTTACTTTATTTGCGGCTCTATTCGCTGGGGCAATGATTCCCTCCCAAAAACTTGAGAATCATTCAATATCTGAGCAACTATTGCAGGCTTCCCAAAAAATGCTTTTAGCTCAAGAAACCAGTACCGGAAGTTGCGGGGATACTCCTACTCAAGGGTGTGGCCGCCGAGACAGTTCAGCTCAAAAAATTTGATTCTCAAATTGATTTTCAAAAGCCTTGGATCGGATACTATGCCCCCCCATTTCCTAAAGAATCCTCCAATCTCAAAGATTGGAGGAAATTTGTTTTTTGGGGTAAAATCTTCTTCGTTTACTACTTCCATAACTTTAAATTTCCGCAGATTCTCCGCCAACAACAATATTACAAATTCGGAGGCTGGGGCCGCCGCAACCAACGGGTAAACCACCTTGTCCACCTTTGCCACAACCGCCGGATTCATCCCAATAAAAGTCATCGCCGATCGCTTCAATGTCGGCTAAAGTTGTAAACACATTCCCAGAAAGCGTAACGTCACGCACGGGCTCGGCTAATTCACCATTGCGAATCATCCAAGCTTCGCCAGCACTGAAGGTGAACATTTCCCCGTTAGTCATGCCACCCAGCCAGTTGCGGGCATAAACTCCTTCTTTAATGTCGGTAAATAACTCTGGTACGGGTGTTTTCCCTGACTCAATCCAGGTATTTGTCATGCGGACTATAGGCGGAAAATGGTAATTTAAACACCTGGCATTACCTGTGACGGCTTCGCCTAATTTGCCAGCGGTTTCGCGGGAGTGGAGGCGGCCGACTAATACGCCATCTTTGATTAATTGGGTAGTGGTGGCCGGTGTGCCTTCGTCGTCGTAAAAGTAGCTACCTCGGTGGCCGGGAGGAGCTGCACCGTCGAATATTTGTAATTCGTCGGGGCCAAACTTGCGGCCGAGGGTCATGACTTCCAAGATGTCGGGATTTTCGTAGGCCATGTCTGCTTCTGAAAGGTGGCCGAAGGCTTCGTGTACGAATAATCCGCTGAGGATGGGGTCGATGACGACGGTGTAGGTGTTGCCTGTAACGGGGGGTAAGGCTAGGGAGTCTACGGCTCGTTGGGCGGCGCTGCGAACTTGATCGTCTAAAGTTGTAAGGTCTTCGTAGGCTTTGCGGGAGCCTGTGGTTTCGCGGCCGGTTTGGACGGTTTCGCCGTTACGGGCGGTGGCGGCGAAGCGCATTTCCATATCGGCCCAGGCTTGTTCGAGGAGGGTGCCTTCGGAGGTAGCGATGATGATGCGTTGGGTGCTGTCGCTGTAACGGACGGAGATGGTGGCGATGTGAGGATCGACGCTGCGGAGGATTTCACCGTAGCGATCGCATAGGCCTTTTTTCTGAGTTAGAGGTATGTGGCGGGGATCTGTGCCTGTGAGGGGAAGGATGCAGGTGTCTTGAACGGGGGCGACGGGGGCGAGGATAGTTTCTTCAGAACCGATGAGTTGGGCGGCCGCGATCGCTTCTTCGATTCTTGCTGCTAGTCCAGAAAGCTGGTTGAAGCTGGCAAAGCCCCAGCCACCTTTGTGACAAGCTCTAACTTGTCCGCCGATGGAAATACCTTCGCTGAGGGTTTCGATTTTGTCTCCCCGTAGTAGGATATCGGTTCCTTCGGCTTCTTCTAGTCGTATTGCTAAGTAATCGACTTGGCGCGAGTAGCGTGCCATTAAGTCTGAGAGCAGGTTTTTTGCGTCTGAGAAGGAGGTAGGCATTTTGCGGCGGTTGTTCAACTTTGAATTAATTTTATGCTTAATTTTGGCGTGTGAGCGATCGAAGTTCTCAGTTATAGCAACCGCTTTCAGCGGTTAGGGGCTAGGGGCTAGGATGCTCAGGGCTAGGGAAGAAGAGGAAAAGAAGGGGAAGAGAATAAAGTTAGGGAAAGAAGGGAAGAGAGTAAACTTAGGGGAAGAATGGAAAGAAGGGTAAGAAAGGAAAGAGAATAAAAGTAAGAGCTTCGTCGCGATCGCGCTTGCCGAACTTGCCGAACGGTTCGATCGATTTAGAATGCCCTAATGGTCTTGGCGGTTGCTATAGAAGTGAAAAATTAAAGATTAACCTGAAGTTTCCCTGAAAGTTAGGGTTTTTGCAGGAAGTGAGGGTTGGAAATGTTATTACGGCTTAAAACTGTGCGGAGTATTGATAAAGAAAGATTATAAGTCAGGACTTACACAGATACAACATAATTCCGTCATTGCGTTGGCGTAGCCTGCGCGTAGCGCTTACGCAGTGAAGCAATCTCAAACCCTTATACTGCGGTTCCAATGCGTAAGTCCTATAAGTATTGGCGATCGCTGGGTGTACCAGTTGGGAAATCGTCTACAGCCAGTCTCTAGTTTTGCCTCTGCCTAACCTAATCTCAAGTTAAACAGTATCAGGATTTCAGCTACATTGCAGAGCCCTTGTTTCCAGAGATTGGGAATGTGGAGGTCTAAATAGTGTCATTTTGGACATACTATTTTGGAGAGATTTTTCATAAAGTAGGACTATAGAAAAAAGGAACTACCCATGAAATCTACACTTTGTTTTCCCGAAACTCCTATTCAGTCTGACTCTGTTTATTATAACGATTCTCTTGATGCCTGTATTGCTAAGGCATGGTTTGATTTAGTAGCGCAAGATATAGAATCTTTGGGAGGAGATGACTGGCTTTCTCTCTGCGGTGATATTGATGATGGCGAAATTTATCAAGATTGGTTTTTGTGGCAAGATGTCGATGTTACTCAAGAGTGGGAAGCTTATGATGCTTTAACTAATTTTCGATTAGTTGCTCCTGACAAAAAGTCGCTGATTTTGAAAATTGACCAAATAGAAGCAGATCGCAAAGAAATATCGGCGTTACTAGCTAGTTAAGAGGAAGAAGGCAGGAGGCAGGAGGCAGGATGTCGATCTTCTGAAGTTAACTCAACAATGCAGATTGTCTCAATAATTTGGAGAATTGGCATTAGCCATTAGCCATTAGCCATTAGCCATTAGCCATTACCCATTAGCCATTAGCCATTACCCATTAGCCATTAACCATTAGCCATTAACCATTAGCCATTACCAATTACCGCTTTTCTCGTTCCATCTTCCGCTTTTTTAAAGCCTCAAAATTTTGTTTGATAATAGCAATTGCCTCGCCCTGATTTTGCTCTTGATATAATTCACTCGCCTTGAGTAAATTGGTAACAGCATCATCATCAGAGCGCAAATTTGCAAATGCTAGTCCTCGATTGTGGTAGGCTTCTGCTAAAGTAGAAACAAGTTCAATAGCTTGGTTAAATTGCTCTGCTGCTTGTCGATAATTACCTAATTTGTAAGCATCTATGCCCTGCTGGAAATAAACACCAGCTTTGCTTCCGGCATCTGTGGCTGGAAGTTGAGGTAAACTAGAAATAGGCTCTTGGAAAAGTACAGAAATGCTGCCTTTGCCAAGGTAAGCCCAAGTCATCGCTCCTAATCCAATCCCCAATACGGCTGCAATTACGATACAGAGCGTTATCAAATTGATCTGTTCCATAGCAATAGTTTTAGAGACAGGATTAAGGACGAATAAAATATTTATCTGAAAGTTATTTAAGTTCCCTCAATTGTTTACCCTCTTGCATTTTGCATCAGCCAATTAAATTTGGCTTGAGCTAAGGCTAAATTGTCAAGTACACTAGGATTTACATCTTCCTCTTCTGTATCTCCTTCGTCTATACTTCGTCCGTATTCTAAACGCCGAACAGTACCGCGCATTCGGTCTGAAAGACAGAGAGAAATTCCATAATAAAATCGGGAAGCAAAACCTGTATCGTGTTGGATTTTAGTAACTAGCTGCCGTCGAGGAATAGCTAATACATGAGTTTCTTCTATCGCTTTGACTGTTGCTAAAGGCGGGCGGGTATCAATGAAAGAAATTTCACCGACAAGTTCCCCGCCTGAGATTCGGGCGAGTTCCTTGTGGCCTTCAGGATCGATTAATACACTCAAAGTACCCTTTAAGACGATGTACAGAGCATCGATTTGTCTGCCTTCGTAGATCAAAGTCGCACCTGGCTGGAGAATTTCCTTTTTGGCTTTTTGGATAATCCAGTCTAGGTCGTCATTGTTTAATTCACCTAAAATAAAAAGCGCTTTTTTCCTGCGGTCGGTCATAGATGTGGCTCCGGATCACTGCTCCTCTACTGGTAAACTCTGTACATTATCTTTTATATCAACCAGAGGGAGTGCGATGCCTGCGATTGGCTATGCCTACGCAACTTTTCCCTGTGAACTGACTTCCTAGTATGCACCTTATTAATATAAGTTTTATGCACAACGCCCGTACACCTCTGAACTGAATAGCTGTTGCACTTGAATTGCCAGAATTTATCAATAATAACACTGGTTTAACCATATTTTGAGGATTTACCAAAACTATTGATAACGCTGCTGTCCCGGCGGTTCCTTTCGGGCCAGGACAGCGGCAAGAGTTCGAGGATGGTAAATCCGATCTTAAATTTTCGCCCCGCCTAAGAATTTGGGGCAGATTTGGTGCTAGACCAATGTGAGGTCGGGGTAGCCAGCTAACATATCGTCAGAGGTCAAGGTGTCGCCGCTGGCTTGAGGTGTCCAGAGAACCTCGACAGTCAGAAGGCGATCGCTTGAGATTCCACCAATCTGACGCAAAGCTTGGCGCAAATCCTCGGAATTTTTGACCGCAGGTAGTTGGAGGGCTCCTTCGGTACCTACCAAAATTGTCACCACGATGTATTCGCCTGGGCCTTGACTCAAGTCAGGTTGACTAACTAATTCCCCATCTTGTTGAGGGAATGGCAGAGATTTGTTATTAGCCGCTTGCCTTAACTGGTTGTTAACATTAGAGAGCGTTTCTTCAGTAAATTTGCTCCTTTCTGCCAGCAACATTTGGTTAAATTTAGCTTCAGCAGCTTCTAACCGAGCTTGCTGAGATTCGGCTCCAGCATAAACCCAATATTCGGGATGGCGCAACAAGGCCAGACTTGCTTCTTGCAGGAGTTGAGCGCGGCCGATGGCTGTACCAGTATCAGCAGTTTCGGCTAATTGGTCGAGCTCTGTTTGTAAATTGCGAGCGTCTGAGAGCAAACCTACTTGTAGGCGACCAACAGAAACGCTGGGGTTGCTCGTGTAGCCTAGTTCGTCTGTTCCCTCTCCAACGCGGCGGAAGGTGGAAACTACGAAGTTAGCGATCGCAATAAAAATCAAAATCGTAAACAATCCCCCAAACCCGCCTCCGAAGCCAAAGAAAGGAAGCAAGAAGGGAAAACCGAAGCCACCACCGCCGGGATAATAGCCACCGCCGGGATAGTAACCCCCTCCCGGAGAGCTGTAAGTACGGCTAGGAGACGAATAACTGCGCGACGGAGAACTGAAAGAACCGCCACCGATGCGGCCGCCACTACGAGCCGCCATTGCATCGTTAGCCTGACCCAGAGCCAAAACGAGTACCAGCGCGATCGCAAATAAAGGTTTCAAAAGCGGTTTCATGGTTGAAAGCAGTTTTCTGTGCATAAGACCCTTAATATTCAATACTTCTAATTTACCGCTTTGTCTCTCCACTGGGCAGCCAGCTTTCAGGTCTATTCCTAGTGGGATATCCGTACCAAGAAAGCTTTGTGCTTTTTGACCTAATTGATTCCCCATTTACACTCCACCGGAAAGTTAGCCATAACTCTTGCTACACAACGATTTTCAATGCTTATACAACTTAGGTAAATCACATTAACGATCGTCACGATCTAAAATCTATCAAGTTAAAGACATTAGTATCAATTGCGGCTGGTTTCAGATTTAGTTGATAAACTATAACTTGTACTCACTAATTTTTTTAGGGCGGGAAAATGGATGTTATCACTCACCTACCTGGGTATCGCATCACAGAACAAATTTATATAGGCCATCGTACTATCGTTTATCGCGGTGTTCGAGAAAGCGATGGTACGAGCGTTGTCATCAAACTATTACGAAATGAATACCCCAATTTCAATGAACTTGTCCAGTTTCGCAATCAATATACCATTGCCAAGAATCTTGATTTCCCCAATATTGTTAAACCTCTGACTTTAGAATCATGCCACAATAGCTATGCCCTGATTATGGAGGATTTTAGTGGAATTTCCCTCTCTACTTATCTCACTATAGCAAATAAAAACCACAATAATAAATCTTTATCTTTAATAGAATTTCTCCCCCTAGCGCTACAACTGACAGATATTCTTAACTATCTCTATCAAAATCGCGTCATTCACAATGATATTAAACCCGCTAATATTCTTATTAATCCCGACACCAAACAACTTAAACTAATTGACTTTAGTATTTCTTCCCTATTGCCACGCGAAACCCAAGAAATCCAGAATCCCAATATTTTAGAAGGAACCTTAGCCTATCTCTCTCCCGAACAAACCGGGAGAATGAATCGAGGCATTGACTATCGCAGTGACTTTTATTCCCTGGGAGTGACTTTTTATGAATTATTGATAGGACAGTTACCATTTATCTCTCACGAGGCAATGGAATTGGTGCATTGTCATCTCGCCAAACAACCCATACCCCTTCATGAAATTAAGCCAGAAATTCCTCTAGTTTTATCAGCAATAGTCAGTAAGCTGATGGCGAAAAATGCCGAAGATCGGTATCAGAGTGCATTAGGACTAAAACACGATCTAGAGATTTGTTTGTCTCAATTACAAGAAACGGGTGATATTCAGGAATTTGGCTTAGGACAAGGAGATATTACTGACCGCTTTCTCATACCAGAAAAACTCTACGCTAGAGAAATTGGTGTAGAAACAGGAGATTTAGAATTTGCCGCCTTATCTACCTACATCTACGTTTATCATGCCTATCTAGCTGGAAATGAGCTGTCAGCATTGGAACGGGAAATTACTAGCTATAACCAAGCATTAGCTCAAGTAAAACAGGTCAATTCCCTAAATTTTAATCAGATTTTGCATCAAGCCATTTTAAATTTGACTCAGCAAGTCGAACAGCCAACGAAGTTGAGTGGTAATATCTATGACGAGCAAATGATGCTGCCACTACACCAACAAGCTAATGATGCAACTGCTATTTTCTATATTTACTTTAATAAACTAATTCTTTCCTACTTGTTCGAGCAGTTTGTGGAGGCAGTTGAGAATGCAGCAGCAGCCGAAACATACTTAAGAGGCGTGACCGCCAATTTTGTAGTGGGGGTATTTTATTTTTACGATTCCCTCACCCAACTAGCTAGATTAGCAAACGCATCGGGTTCTGAAAGCAGCAGCATTATTGAAAAGATTCAATCTAATGTAGAAAAAATACAGAAGTGGGCAGATTCTGCACCTACAAATTATCAACATAAGCTCGATCTGATCTCCGCAGAAAAATATCGTATTTTCGGCAATAAAGCTGAAGCAATTGACTTTTACGATCGCGCTATTGCCGGAGCTAAAGAAAATGGATATCTCAATGAAGAAGCGATCGCCAATGAACTTGCAGCCAAATTTTATCTCAATTGGGGTAAAGAAAAAATTGCTCAAGTCTACATGACTGAAGCCTACTACTGTTATGCCCGATGGGGAGCTAAAGCCAAAGTTACCGATCTAGAACAACGTTATCCTCAACTCTTCGTGCCTATTGTTCAACAATCTGGTGGTGCTGAATCCTTGAAAGAAACGATCGCACTGGGAACAATCTCTTCTACCAAAACCTCTAGCAGCATCTCTGAAGTGCTAGATTTGGCAACTCTGCTCAAAGCTTCTCAAGCTATTTCTGGGGAAATTGAACTAGATCGACTCCTAACTACTCTCCTAGAAATAGTCATGACCAATGCTGGGGCAACTAAGTGTATTTTACTACTCAAACAAGAGCTGGATTTAAAATTAGTAGCCCTTGTAGAACAGGGAATATCACCACAACTATTACCATCAATTCCCCTAGAATTAAGCTCTGATGTCGCGATTAGTTTGGTGAATACTGTCAAGCGGACGTTGAAACCTCTGGTTCTGGCGGATGCGGGGATAAATTGTCAGTTTGCTGGTGATAGTTACATTCAAAAACACCAGCCTAAAAGCGTTTTTTGTAGCCCAATTTTGAATAAAGGATTGTTGATAGGAGTTTTATATTTAGAAAATAATCTGATGGTGGGAAGCTTTACCAGCGATCGCGTCGAGTTGCTGAATTTGCTTTGCGCTCAAGCGGCAATTTCTCTGGAAAATGCCCAACTTTATCGAAATTCCCAGAACTATGCTCAACAGTTAACGCAATCTCTAACCAAATTGCAGGCTACTGAAACCCGCTTCCAAAATTTGGCGAATAATATCCCTGGTATGGTCTACCAATTTCGTCTGGCGGCGGATGGTTCAATTTCTACCCCCTACGTTAGTTCTGGTTGTTTGGACTTGTATGAGGTAGAGCCAGAATTGGTGATGACAGGAACTTATAGCCTTTACACCCTGCATCATCCTGATGATAATCTAGCTATTGAAAAAGCGATCGCCTACTCTGCCCAAAATCTCACACCATTCGATCAAGAATGGCGCATTATTCTGCCTTCAGGAACCGTGAAATGGATTCAATCTACTGCTAGACCAGAGCGACTAGCTGATGGATCTATTCTCTGGGATGGGGTGGTGATTGATATTAGCGATCGCAAAAACATTGAAGCTGAACAAACCCGTCTTTTGGCAATTCTAGAAAGCACGCCAGACTTAATTGGCACTGCCGATCCAACTGGTAAAAATCTTTATCTCAACCGAGCTTGGCGGCATTTTTTAGGTTTAGACAATGAGGCGGGAGCGAAGGGTACTGAAATCCACAAATATCACCCAGACTGGGCAACAGAGATAATTGTAAATCAGGGATTGCCCGCAGCTATCAGCTCTGGTATTTGGGTGGGTGAGACAGCGGTTATCGATCGAAATGGACGGGAAATTCCCGTTTCTCAACTTATACTTTCCCACAAATCAATGGATGGGGAGTTAGAGTATTTTTCCACAATTATTAGAGATATTAGCGATCGCAAACAAGCTGAGTCAGCCATCCTGCAAAAATCTCAAGAATTAGAACAAGCTGTGCAAGCTTTACAACAGGCACAATTGCACATTGTCCAAAGTGAGAAAATGTCAGCATTAGGTAATCTTGTCGCTGGAGTAGCCCATGAGATGAATAATCCTTTGGGGTTTATTTCTGCTAGTCTCAAACAAGCTAAACCGACTCTTGCTGAGCTAATCGAACACTTGAGATTGTATCAAGAAATCCTCCTAATTCCCAATGATAAAATTATTGACCATGCGGAAGAAATTGACTTAGATTATACCTTAGAAGACTTTCCTAAAGTCATTGATGCAATGGAAATAGCTTGCGATCGCCTCCACAACATCAGCACTTCACTCCGCACTTTCTCTCGTGCCGATCGAGATTATAAAGTACCATTTAATATCCATGAAGGCCTTGATAGTACAATTTTAATTCTCAAACATCGATTGAAAGCTAATGACCGCCGTCCGGCTATTGAAGTGGTAACTGAGTATGGAAATTTACCTAAAATTGATTGCTTTCCCGGTCAATTAAATCAGGTATTTATCAATATTCTAGCCAATGCTATTGATGCGTTAGATGAATCAAGTATAGGTAGAAGTTTTGAAGAAATTCAGATCAATCTTAACCAAATTAAAATTAAAACTTCATTGGTAGATAACCAGGTGAAGATTAGTATTGCTGATAACGGTCAGGGAATGACTGAAGTAGTCAAGCAAAAGATATTTGACCATTTATTTACCACTAAAGCGGTGGGTAAAGGCACGGGGTTAGGATTAGCGATCGCTCGTCAAATTGTCGTCGAAAAACATAGCGGTTCTATTCAGGTCAACTCTATACTAGGAGAAGGAACAGAATTTATTATCACCTTACCCACTAGGGTCTAACAAAAAAGTTAACTTTCCTGCGATATTTCAGACTCGTCTAACCAATTAGTCACCCTTGTCTTTTCCAAGCACAACACTTATGAATAACTCCCACCAAAACAGCAAAGGCGATATAACCGTTCAAATTCCCAGCTATCAAATTCTGCAAACAGTTTATTCAGGAAGTCGCACTTTGGTATATCGGGCTATCCGTACCCATGACCAATTACCTGTCATTATCAAACTGCTGAAAAATGACTATCCTAGCTTTGGCGAACTGGTGCAATTTCGCAATCAGTATACCATTGCTAAAAACCTTTGTCAAGCTGGAATTATCCAAACCTATAGTCTAGAACCCTATCGAAATAGCTATGCGTTAGTTATGGAAGACTTTGGGGGGATTTCTCTTCAGGAATGGGCGATCAAAGAGAATAACGCACTGTCTTTGAAGGACTTTTTGGAAATAGCGATCGCACTGTCAAATATCTTAGATATACTGTATCGCGATCGCATCATCCACAAAGACATCAAACCCAGTAATGTCTTAATTAATCCCGAAACAAAAGAAGTCAAATTAATCGATTTTAGTATTGCATCATTACTTCCACGAGAAACGCAAACATTCCTCAATCCTAACGTCTTAGAAGGGACACTTGCTTATATTTCTCCCGAACAAACAGGCCGAATGAATCGAGGAATTGATTACCGGACTGACTTTTATTCTTTAGGTGTCACTTTCTACGAATTACTCACCGGAGAGTTACCTTTTGGGTCCAACGACCCGATGGAATTAGTATATTGTCATATTGCTAAACCAGCACCGTTAGTACATGAAGTTAACCCACAAATCCCGGATGTCCTCTCGAAGATTGTCAACAAATTGATGGCTAAAAATGCCGAATTCCGCTATCAAAGTGCATTAGGCATAAAATCTGATTTAGAAACTTGTTTAGATCGGCTAACAGAAACTGGTCAGATTGAAACCTTTGAAATTGCGCTACGGGATGTGTGCGATCGCTTCATCATCCCTGACCAACTCTACGGACGAGAAATCGAAGTAGAAAATCTCCTGCAATCATTTGAGAGAGTCAGCCTTGGTGCAACAGAAATGATGCTGGTAGCGGGTTTTTCCGGGATTGGTAAAACAGCAGTTGTCAACGAAGTTCATAAACCGATTGTGCGGCAAAGGGGCTATTTTATCAAAGGAAAATATGACCAACTTCAACGCAATATTCCCTTCAGTGCTTTCGTGCAAGCTTTCCAAGATTTAATGGCGCAATTGCTATCAGAATCTGATGCTCAACTGCAAACTTGGCGAACCAAAATTATGCAAGCAGTTGGTGATAGCGGACAAGTTTTGATTGATGTCATTCCCGAACTAGAGAGGATTATTGGCACTCAACCAGCAGCGACAGAACTATCAGGAACTGCTGCCCAAAATCGATTTAATCTGCTCATGCACAAATTCGTGCAAGTTTTTACGAGCATTGAACATCCATTAGTGATGTTTTTGGATGACTTGCAGTGGGCAGATTCCGCCTCGCTGAAATTGCTGCAATTGTTGATGTCAGAGACTGGACATTTATTATTCTTGGGTGCGTATCGAGATAATGAAGTGACAAATGCTCACCCATTCATCCTGACTGTAAAGGAGATTGTCAAAACTGGGGCGACGGTGAATACCATCACCTTAGAACCGTTAACAAGAGTAGATATCAATCAGTTGGTAGCAGATACACTCAATTGCGAATTAGCGATTGCTCAACCGTTGACAGAATTGGTCTACCGAAAAACTCAGGGTAATCCCTTCTTTACGACGCAGTTTCTGAAGGCGTTACAGGTCGATGAACTGATTCAATTNCNCACNCG
>NZ_CACA01000252.1:0-9575 GCF_000180455.1 Kamptonema sp. PCC 6506 | reverse complement strand
GTCCCTCCCAATCTCTCTTAACAGTTAACAGTTAACCGTTAACCATTAACTCTATCTGTTCGTGTACGGAGCCTAGTTGGTAGAAACTGCCGCACAGTAACACGCGATCGCCCTCTTGCAGATCTATATCTCCCTCCGGCCATCGGATAAACTTCCCTTCTCGCTGGATGGCTTGTACCTCTACCCCGCACAAATTTGCTAAATCCAACTCAGAAAGCTTTTTGCCTCCCCAAGGGCTATTAGCTGCCACCGCTAGCCATTGGCAAGAGTTACCACCCTGGGGAAGTGCAACTTCGCCCCTGGCCAGTAGGTAAAAACTGGCAAGTTCTTCGGGTTCTCCTACCACCAAAACGCGATCGCTTCCCTGCAAGACTGTTTGACCATGAGGATAGTCAATTTCCTCCCCCAGATTCCGCACGATCGCCATTAAACTTACCCCAGTTAATTGCCGCAAGTTAGTTTCTTCCAGAGTCATACCCACCAAAGGAGAATCTTCCGGTAAGGAGAACCATTTGCTGTTCATATCTTTAACTGCGACTTTGAGTTCCCGCGAGACTTCGAGGGGCTGGCGATCGGGGCGGAACTCTAGATAGCGACTGCTACGGATTTGTTGAACTTCTCCTTCGATGGCGATCGCTGAGAGCCCCATTCCCTCTAGTAAGTGGGAAGATAGTTCTAAACTCGCTTCAAATTCTGGCTGCACCACCTCCAGCGCCCCCAATTGATACAGCAGTTCAATATCTTTATCTTGATTCGCTCGCACCACAATATCCAACTCTGGGGCTAACTCCAAGGCTCGTTTCAAGCTCAGGCGAGTGCTCATGGGGTCAGGAAGCGCGATCGCCATTGCCTTTGCCCGTTCTACTCCCGCAGCTTCCAGTACGTGCAAACTGCCCGCATTGCCGTAGATGTAAGGAATATTTTGCGCTCTACATTCTTGCACCCTGCTTTCTGACTGGTCAATCACTACTACAGGATAACCGTGACTTTGCATCAGCCGCACCAAATTGCGGCCTACCCGCCCATAGCCACAGATCACAACGTGATTTTGGGTCGGCAAATTTTCAGCGATTGCGGTTGGTTGAGAACTTTGGTCAAAATAAGGCTGCAACGGCTCGAATGTTTCCGCCCAGTTTAAAAGTTTCGGCACCATCCCCATCACAAAAGGGGTAATTACCAAAGTAACTGCCGTTGTTCCTGCAATTAACAAATACACCCGCCGCGAAACCAATCCCAAATTTTGTCCCGCACTGGCGAGTACAAACGAAAATTCACCGATTTGAGCCAGTCCCAAACCAACAATTAATGCCGTTTTTAAGGGATAGCCAAAAGACCTGACTATCGGCGTAATGATCGCAGATTTACAGACAAATACTATAAAAACTAGCCCCAGGATCAGTTCTAGATTGTTCCACAAAAATCTAGGATCGATTAACATTCCCACTGCTACAAAAAATAGAGAGGCAAAAATATCTCGCAGCGGCTCGACATAGGTCAAAGTCTGGTCAGCATACTCCACTTCTGAAATCATTAAGCCAGCAACAAAAGCTCCCATTTCAATCGAGAAACCCAATTGTTCTGTCAGTAGAGCAATACTTAAAGCTAAGACAACTACACCCAGCAAAAACAACTCCTTACTCTCAGTTTTAGCTAAGAAACGTAGCAAAGGCGGTATTACCAAAATGCCAACGATTATAGCCCCAAGCGCAAATAAGCTGATTCTCAGTAGAGCAGAAGCGATCGCCATCCCGATCGCTTCTGCGGGTTGATTGAGCGCCGGTAAAACTGCTAGCATCAGTCCCAGGGCTAGATCCTGGACTACTAATATCCCTAGCATCACCTGACCGTGAGGCGTGGCGGCTTCGTTGCGTTCCATTAAACACTTGAGCACTACGGCCGTTGAAGATAGGGAAAGTATTGCTCCTAAAAATACTCCCTGGGCTGGCGAATGCACCCACCCCATTCCTACCGAGACTAAGGTAGTGACAACGATCGTCAATACAATTTGTAGGCCGCCACCGCCGAGACTAATACCCTTGACGCGATTGAGTTCCGCGAAGGAAAATTCCACACCCAAAGCAAACAATAAAAAGGCAACGCCGAACTGAGCTAGAGTTTCTACCTGGATTAACTCTTTAATCAATCCCAGTCCGGTTGGCCCGACAACGATCCCCCCCAGAAGATAGCCAAGTAGTGGGGGTTGGCGCAAAAGTGACGCGAAGAGTCCTCCTGCCGCCGCCGCAGCGAGAACTAGAACTAAGTCAACGATCAGCCTGAAATCTTCTTGCACAACTTTATGAAAATTTTATAAAGTTATATTATAGTATCTTAATGAGTTGACAAAAGCTGACAATCAACTAAAATTGTAAACGATCGGAATTAGCAGTTTTTAATGGCATAAAATCCTGCAACTCGCAAAAAACTCTATTTATTACAAGTCAATCGGGGTAGATCTGCTTTATTTGTGACAAGTTTTCACGTCAGTAGCATAAATTAAGTAGAGTTGTAATCAACAATTTTTTCACTTGTTTAGAAAAAATATTGTTGACAAAGTGACTAAGTAGTGAATAAGTAGAATGGCCCAAATCAGATCGATCCTAGTTAAGAGCGAGAGCTAGTTCAGTTTCTATATAGTTAATGATGATGATCGAACGAGTGAATACCTGGAATCAGCCGCTTACTTCCCCCGTAACTGCAATCAGATTGGTGACCGGGAAAATTGCGGCGGTAGTAAGTGGAGTAGCAGTTGCCAGCGCGATCGCTTTGGCGACACCAGTACAAGCTTTGCAAGTGCTAGTAAAACCACCGAACCCGCAACTGGGTGATACCCTGTCGGTAGTTATCCAGGCAGATTCTAGCCAAGAAGCAAGTCCGACAGTTTCTGTTAAACAGAAGACTTACCAAGCATTTCCAATGGGGAACGGTAGATGGCGGGCGCTGCTACCTACGACCCCTTTAGATAGTGCTGGCCCAGTGCAAATCCAAGTTACCAGTGGTGGCGAGAGCAAAAATTTAACTGTACGGGTGCGCGATCGCTCTTTTCCCACTCAGTCGATTTGGCTTCCTCCCGGTAAAGATAGCGAAGGTACTGACCGCGAATTTGACCGGGTGGACGCATTTAAGGAACTCGTAACACCGCAGAAGTTCTGGAACGGGCCATTCCTAAGACCGAACGGCGGAGAAATTACTACCATTTATGGGGTAAGACGGTACTACAATGGAGTCTTTGCCAAAGATTATTACCATCGGGGTGTAGACTATGCTGGTGCTTACGGTTCTCCGATAGTAGCTGCGGCTGCTGGTCGCGTCGCTCTAGTGGGGCGTGAATCTGAAGGATTTCTGATTCACGGTAATGTCATCGGCATCGATCACGGTCAAGGGGTGGCGACTATCTATCTACACTTAAGTCGGATTAATGTCAAAGAGGGGGATGTTGTCAAAGCTGGTCAAGTAATTGGCGCTTTGGGGGCAACAGGAGCAGCTACGGGCCCTCACCTACATTGGGGGCTTTATGTAAATGGAGCCTCGGTCGATCCTGTTCCTTGGCGATATGAGGCGATTGAGTAACATTTTTGAGCGGTAAAATCCTGAAAATCTCTCGCATTAAGCTGAGAGGAGGAAAGGTAGCGGCAGGATTTATCCTACTGCCAGTGGATGATAGGATGAGACTACGAGTAGGAACAATCGCTTAGAATTCTTTTTTATTTAGGTAGGAGAGAAGCCATAAGTGTTGAGTTGCAATCTTGTGCGGGCGAGAATAGGGGGTACGATCGCAGATTTTGGCAATCATCCCAACATAAATTCTCTCTCACCTCACCCTAAATTCGAGGCGATCGCGCTCACAACCTGTGTTTTCACCAGCTCAAAAAATGTTTTCTACTCTCACCTTAAAAACTTAAACTCACAATTCTATTGATGATGCCGTCGAGCGGGGAAGCATTATGAGTATTGAAAAAATTGTCGAACAAGCTTTGCAAGACGGTTATTTAACGCCGTCGATGGAAGCAGAAGTGGGGCGGATCTGCAACACGGCCTCGGAACTTTCGATTGAAGAATATATGGCTCTCGATCGCCTGATGGGAGCTTTATTAACTGGGGAAGTTGTAGTTTTACCCCGCAAGCAGTTCATAAATGTGATGGAGGAATTGGTGCTTAGCGAGGCGATCGCGCGGGTAGCAGAAATTGAGGCGGCTAGCGAGGTGACTCTAGACGTAGGAGATATCGCTGCTTATGCCTTAAATAGGCTTCCTCCCCTTTATGCTACTACGGAGGAGGGCGCGCATTTCCAGCGGGCGAAGGCAAAAGAGCAACTTCAGGATTTGATTGCTGGTCAAGTTAACGAAGCGATCGCCCGTAACTTAGATCGACCAGACACTCCCAACCCAACAGCCTTGGGTAAATCTTCTGGAAACGAAGTCCTCTCCCAGCTAACTACGTGGCTACAAGCTAATGCCACCAATTTCGATCCTCAGCCTTTATAAAATTAGTTAATAGTTAACGGTTAACTGTTAACCGTTAACTATTAACTAATTGCTAGCTTCCTCTGAACCGTTCGGAGGGCTAACAACCGCTTTTTCTGCGCGTTTTTCGCGTTTCTTGCGATCTGCTTGCAGGACATCTGCAAGGACAATTCGCGCCTGTGCTATTTTTTCCAGATTGCTGCGGTATAGGTCTAAATCTTTAGTGACTTTTTCCTCTGGTAAGTGCAATGCTGCACAAACTTTAGCGATCGCCTGAACTCGCGCCTCTGGATCTTTTACTAAGTCAGGGTCTACTATTTCCAGCAGCGCAAACAAACCGATGGCAAATAAGCGGCTGTATTTAAATTTGGAGTTAGTCGCGATCGCAGTGATTGAGGCTTGCAAATCACCAGTATCTTCAAAGCTGGTCGATCCCTCCAGCCACGATAGCAAGTCCAAAATAGAAACGCGAGAAGCCAAACCTTCCAAACGTCTCGCATCCTGCTGATATCGCTGGGGATCGTCGCCCAAAGCCTGACAAAGCCCATTAAAAATCGAAACCTTATCCTGTTCTGGCAAATACCCTTGCATGAAGCGCTCAAAAGCTGTCACCACCCCCAAGGCGTAGATTGGGTTGTAGCGAAAATCGACGTTCACCGAAAGTAAGTGCATTTCTACCATTAACTCTTCCACTACACGACGATAGATAGAGTTAATAGGGCGAGTATGAATCGTGTAGAAACTTCGCTTTGTATCTGAGACAGTGCTGTTGTTATTCACCTGGTCTTCTAGCGGTCGAATTGCGCCGCAGCGGGGGTGCTGGGCGGTGTGAGGAAAGCCGGACTTTTTGTGCAGCGATCTTGCTGACAAATAGTTGCACGTTTTTCAAGGCTTTGCAGTCCCAACTAACGAGGCAAAACCTGGCAAATGGCGTTTTTCCAATTCGCTGATTTTGCCCACTCAGGAATCAAGCCCCACACTTTAGTAACGCCCTGCTTTGGAGGGTTTTGATACCGTCCCGACGGCGGCGTTACTGAGGTAATGCTTAATTTCTGCGATTGCGATTGGGCTACCTGTACTATCATACCTTAGCCGGGATCGCTAAATCATCTCAACTTCGGGCTGACTTACCTTTGTGGGATAAACACAACCCAGCTTTTTTGTCAAGATACAATTTCAGATTTCAAATCGATATGACACTTTCTGCTGAATTAACCGCTTTAGCTCGCTATATGGCAGGGGAATTCGACAATCGCACGCAAGCGATCGCCGATCCAGTTTGGTACGTCCACCTCCGCCTGTGGCAGCGACCATTCCCTATTTCCCTATTTTCTGAACCCAGCATCACCCTCTATGTCGAACAAGCCAACATTCTCAAACCAGACAAACCCTATCGACCTCGGATTGTACAACTGCGGCATTCACAGAGCGCACCAGAGCTTATAGAAGTTCAGTATTATATGCTCAAGGATATAGCAGCCTTGCAGGGAGCAGGTCAGAATCCTAATTTACTGAAGCAGCTAACACCAGAGCAAGTAGAACTCCTCCCCGGCTGCACTCTCACAGTTACTCGGCAAGATTTAACTTCAAACCGTTATCGGTTTCGCGCGTCCTTACCCCCTGAAACCCAGTGCTGCTTTACCTATGGCGGTCAAACTTATCAAATAGACCTCGGATTTGAGGCCTCGGCCGAAGAATTTCTTAGCTATGACAAAGGAATTGACCCTAAAACAGGCAAATCCATCTGGGGAGCTTTAATGGGCCCCTTCAGATTCGTTAAAAGCCAAGATTTTGCCTCAGAAGTAATCGGTTAAAGGCATGAAGAAGGAAGAAGGAAGAGGGAAGAAGGAAGAAGGGCAGGAATTTACCTTGGGGTGTTCCTGATACTCCTCATCTCCTGAGTTCCCGCAATCCTAAGCCTCCGATCTTTTCGCTCTAACTTGCGCGGGGTACGCCTTCTAGAGCTTCTTCTTCCGTTTCAAAAATTTCAAACACAGAATCCATCATGGTGACTTCAAACACCAGTTTGGCTTCTGGATGAACGTTGCAAATCCGAAAACTCCCCTTAACTTTATCGGCATCGCGCATTCCAGCCACCAGTGAAGTTAGGCCAGAGCTATCGATAAAGTTAACCTGACCTAGATTCACAACAACATGACGACTAAGTTTGGAAATACATTCCTGCAACTTGAGGCGGAATTGCCATGCGGTTGTGATGTCCAAGCGTCCAGTCGGTGCCAAGACGATAACTGTTGTACCGTCCTGAAGCGTATGGGTTTTTTGATCGATGTGAATCACTGACCCTTCCCTCGAGATTGTAGGTATTGCGGTGGTTGATTATCTCACAGTAGTTTAACTCAGAGCTGTGACTACACACCTATCCAATTAACCCAATCTTGGGGTTTCAAGAATGTCTCGTACAGTTCAGCTTCTGGAGTCTGAGGTTCCGGTTGATAGCCATACTCCCAGCGTACCAAAGGAGGTAACGACATGAGAATAGATTCGGTGCGACCGTTGGTTTGTAGACCGAAAATAGTTCCTCTATCGTAGACGAGGTTAAATTCGACGTAGCGGCCCCGGCGGTAGAGTTGGAAGTTCCGCTCGCGATCGCCATATTCCATCGATCGCCGACGCTCTACAATGGGCGAATAAGCTGGTAAAAAGGCGCGTCCGCATTCCTGTACAAAGGCAAACAAATCTTCCCAACTGCGGGGTTCTGGGATGCCAATTTGATTGCTGTAGTTAGCAGCAGGCCCTTTGGGGTCTGGGCCGCGATAGAGTTGGGTTTGACCGTCTTGGTAGTCAAAAAATAGACCGCCGACACCGCGCGTTTCTTGGCGGTGCTTGAGGTAAAAATATTCGTCACACCACAGCTTAAATGTGGGGTAATACTCAGGGTGGTGGCGATCGCAAGCCGCCTTCAAAGTCTGATGAAAATGAGCTGCATCTTCAGCAAAAGGATAATAGGGAGTCAAATCCGCACCCCCTCCAAACCACCAGACGTGGCCCGCCTCAAAATAGCGATAATTTAAATGCACAGTCGGGATATAAGGATTGCGGGGGTGCAAAACCATCGAAGTCCCAGTCGCGTAAAAACCTTTACCCGCCAATTCCGGGTACTGATGAAGAATCGAAGGCGGCAAAGTTTCGCCCCAAACCTCCGAAAAATTCACCCCACCTTGTTCAAAAACATCCCCTTGCGTCATCACGCGAGAACGTCCCCCACCCCCTTCCGGGCGTTCCCAGGATTCCTCTTTAAATTTGCCAATACCATCAAGGGCTTCTAAGCCTTGACAAATTTCGTCTTGTATGCCTTGCATAAACTGACTAACCCTACTTTTTGAGTCAGCAGGTAGTAGAGGCGCGGATGTAGGTGTTTTGGAAGTTGTAGAAACAGTCATAACAAATTCAAATGTAAGATTAGAGATTTTGCGATCGGCAAGGAATCCAAAATCTGGCGGTGATGTCATTATCCCACTCTAGACCAGCAGAGGGGCACAAAAAGATACATTAAGAAATAGCAACAAATATAGGATTTGCGTAACGCCGCCCTTCGGGGGGTATCCTCACCGCCCAGAGGGGGCATTACAAAGTGCCTAAGTCCTAAAACATATACATCAACAGCAGGATTTTAAAATTAACTGCTCAGATTTACAGCAAAGGTGGAAAAATAATGTCCGATCGGCTCGATATTAACTCAGTCTTAGAAATCCTTCGACCCGTCCAAGACCCCGAACTCGGCAAAAGTTTGGTGGAATTGAATATGATTCGCAACATCAAAATCGACGGGGGCAAAGTTAGTTTTACCTTAGTGCTGACCACCCCTGCTTGCCCTCTACGAGAGTTTATTGTTGAAGACTGTCAAAAAGCCGTCAAGCAGTTACCTGGAGTTGAAGGCGTAGAGGTGGAAGTCACGGCAGAAACCCCTAAACAGAAAGGAGTACCCGATCGCCAAGGCATTGAAGGTGTTAAAAATATCTTAGCTATTTCTAGCGGTAAAGGCGGCGTTGGTAAGAGTACGATCGCAGTCAATGTCGCCGTAGCATTGGCTCAATTAGGCGCTAAAGTAGGCTTACTAGATGCTGATATCTACGGCCCTAACGACCCAACAATGTTGGGTCTGGCAGAGGCTAAAGTCATGGTCACGAAAGGCCCCCAAGGAGACATTCTCGAACCGGCATTTAACTACGGCGTAAAGCTGGTTTCAATGGCCTTTTTGATTGACAAAGACCAGCCCGTAATTTGGCGCGGCCCGATGTTAAATGGTATTATCCGCCAATTTCTCTACCAAGTGCAGTGGGGAGATTTAGACTATTTGATTGTCGATATGCCTCCGGGGACTGGCGATGCCCAACTAACTATGGCACAAGCGGTACCAATGGCCGGTGCAGTGATTGTGACTACGCCCCAGACTGTCGCCTTGCTGGATTCTCGCAAAGGGTTAAAGATGTTTCAGCAGTTAGGCGTGCCCGTATTGGGGATTGTAGAAAATATGAGTTATTTTATTCCCCCAGATATGCCAGATAAACAATACGATATTTTTGGGTCTGGTGGCGGCGAGAAAACTGCTGCTGAGTTAGGCGTACCCCTATTGGGGCGCGTACCCTTGGAAATTCCTTTGCGGGAGGGTGGTGATGGAGGCGTGCCCATTGTAGTCGGACAACCCGATTCAGCTTCGGCGAAGGAGTTGAAAGCGATCGCGCAGCGCATTGCTGGTAAAGTTTCTGTAGCTGCCCTTGCTTAGAGAGTTTTGTAGGGGCGGTGCCCCCGTGCCCGCCCTGAATTTTAAGTATTTTACATAACTCAAAACTCTTCTAACTCCTAGTAAGCTAGAAATTGCCAACCTTACTATCAAAGAATTATGATTTTCCCCGGTTCAGCAGTTCGAGTTAAGGATATCGGCGAGATTTATTACGACTTTCAAGGACAAGTCCAGCGAGTCAGCGATGGCAAAGCTGCGGTACTTTTTGAAGGTGGAAATTGGGATAAGCTGATTACATTCCGGCTGTCGCAGTTAGAATCTGTGGATGCTACGGCTGGTCGTGCTAAAGGTAAATAACAAAGGTAATTGATAATTGGTAATTGGTAATTGGTAATTGGTAATTGGTAATTGGT
>NZ_CACA01000253.1:0-8945 GCF_000180455.1 Kamptonema sp. PCC 6506 | reverse complement strand
TATTTGGTATTTGGTATTTGGGATACACAGATTTTACAGATTCCTCTGATTTCACAGACTAAACGATCGTGACTCTAACTAATCCGTGTAATCCGTGTAATCGGTAAAATCCGCGATCGTAATTGGTAATTGGTAATCCGGTTAATCTCACATCTTGCACCATTATCAATAAAGGACTTAATCGCGGGGTGGGGGCGTTTTTTTTAGCCTTTGCAGTACCGTTAAAGCTGTTGGCGAACCCGCCCCTACAGCTATATTTATAAAAGTGGGATTCTCCCGGAGTTTCAACCCCTGGCGGTTATTACAATTGGTGCAAGATGTCAAGTTAATTAGACATATTTTTCGTAGAGGCGGGTTCGCCAATATCTGTAATATCAAGCGAGAAATCCCAAAAACCCGCTCCGGCTTTTAGCAATCCCGAAACAATTTTCAGCTTTGGGATTGCTTCGCTACTCGCAATGACCTCAACGAACAACTAACTACTAACCACTAACCACTAACTATTCCCAAGGCTTAACATCTAGAGCGCCGCCATTGGCAGTGCTAAAAGTCACCCGAAATTCTGCTGTTTTTTCAGCAGTAGCCGATGCAGAACTGGCAGAATTTTGGATGGAGGCTAGAGGAGTTTCTTGTACGAAATTTTTAGCTACTTGATTAGTAGCTTCATACCCCAAAATTGTGCCGTCTTGCTTAACTTTAACCTTGTAAACTAAATCTTCGGTAAAAGTCGGGGTTGTTTTCCAAGTCGTGTCAATTTGGGTGTAAAGCTTTTGCTTGAGAGCGTCTATCTCAGCTTTGTCTGTAATTCTCGGCGCAGAAGTAGCATCAGTAGTTGCGGGTGCAGAATTGGTGCTAGCAGTTGCACTCGCGGGTGCTGCATCGATCGCACTCACAGAACTAGGAGCGATCGCGGGTGCTGCACTCATAGAACTAGGAACACTCATAGGTGCTGCACTCATCGCACTCGGAGGGGGAGGACTAGCGATCGGGACTGGACTTGCCGAGATAGTAGTTGTTTCCGTTTTCGCCGTCTCTTTTTGCAGATTAGCAACTGAACCAACACTCACTATAGTCAGCCCGATCGTTGTCGCCAACCATATTGCTCCAAAAGCCATAATTTTTCCAGGTGATGATTCTGGAGATTTCGAGGAATGAGAGTTTAGTTCCGATGACATATTTGCCTCCTTTGTATCTTTTGAGGCATTAAATGGGATTGTGGCAAAGGGTTTTGTAGCAGATGCAGCAGATTCAACCTCAGCTTTTGTAACAGGTGCGTTTTCTGGTTTTTCCTCGGTTGCTGAAGTTTCCAACTGCGGTACGCTGCTTGTGCTGCTTGGCGCTGTACTCTCCTCCTCTTCCACATCCGAATGAGCGAAACGACGAAACAGGAAATCTAGAGCGAAATTACGCAATTCATAGTAATGCGGATCTTCCATAATTCTCGCCCGATTGCGGGGGCGAGAAAAAGGAATTTTCAAGTCTTCACCAATGTGAGCAGAGGGGCCATTGGTCATCATCACGACGCGATCGGCTAAGAATAAAGCCTCATCAATGTCATGAGTAATCATGATTATCGTTACCTTATTTTCCCGCCAAATATTGAGCAATTCTTCCTGCAATTCTTCGCGGGTAATCGGGTCTAGTGCTCCAAAAGGTTCATCTAAAATCAACACTTGAGGGCTAGTAGCCAGAGCTCGCGCGATCGCCACTCTTTGTTTCATCCCGCCTGATAGTTGGCCGGGTCTTTTGTGGGCGGCTTCAGTCAGTCCAACTAACTCCAAATGTTCATTAACAATCTGCATCTGATCGGCATGAGATTTGTCAGCAAAAACCGTTCCTACTCCCAGATGGATGTTTTCTGTAGCACTCAGCCAAGGCAACAAAGAATAGTTTTGAAACACCACCATTCTGTCTGGCCCCGGTTCCTCAATCCACTTACCTTTAAGCTTCAACTTCCCAGTCGTAGGTTGATTGAATCCTGCCACCATATTCAGCAAAGTAGATTTGCCGCAGCCGGAGTGACCAATCAGACAAATAAATTCCCCTTCATTAATAGTGAGGTTAACACCATCAAGAACCGTATAGGGCCCTTTGGGAGTTTCATAAACTTTCGATACGTCTTCAATCGTCAGAAAAGGTTCTGACTTTAAAGATTCGACTTGGGTTTTCTTTGTGCTGTCTAGAGTTTGCATAACGGAGGAATTAGGAATTAACAATTCGGAATTGACTGTGGATAATTGGGAAGGGAAAAGTTTTCCCTCTTCCTCATTTTTACTCATCTTTCTTTCCTCTAGAATCTCTCACCATGCCTGTACTTAGGTCGGCGATCGGGAGTTTATACTGGCAACCTAATAGAACACTGAGAACCGACAGGCTCGATTAAGATTTCTTCAATGCGAATAGCGCGTTTGATTTTGACGTTTTGCAAGTACTCGATCGGGTCATCGGCATTAAATACAGTTCCGTCAAATAGTTCAATGTTGCGCCGATCGCGCCCAACGTCTGGCATCCCTAATTGTCGAACTGCTTCTCCAAATACATCGGGTAACAAAACTCGCTCTAGAATTTCTACCCAATTTTTAGGGAAAGGTACAATTCCCCAACGGGCCATCTGAGCCATTACCCACAGCATCTCAGTACGGTCGGGGAAATTAGTTTTATCAACGTAGAACTGGTTAAAATTCAACAGCATTTCTGGTTCATCTTCGGTGCCAGAATCATAGGCATCAATAAAGCCAGGGCGAATATGTTCTGCTGCCGAACCAACGTATTGCTCTTGGGAAAGTAATTCTACAATTTCCTCGCGGTTGCGTTTATCATCGCAATATTCGCAGGCTTCTAAAAGTGCTTTAACTAGAGCAATATGAGTTTGGGGATATTTATTTGCCCAATCTTCAGTCACGCCTAAAACTTTCTCAATATGTCCCGGCAAAATATCTAGAGAACGGGCCATGACAAAGCCGATATCTTCATTAACGGCGTGGGAGTTCCAGGGTTCTCCAACGCAATAGCCGTCAATATTTCCTGCTTTTAAATTGGCTAACATTTGCGGCGGTGGAATCACTGTCAAACCCACATCGAGATCCGGGTCGATACCACTAGAAGCCAGCCAGTAACGCAGTAGCAGGTTGTGCATGGAACTGGAATGCACAGTAGCGAAGGTGTGAACTTTGTCGGGAGTTTGTGCGATCGCTTCCTTGAAATCAGCTAGAGTTCTGATTCCCTGAGTATAGAAATGCTTACCGAAGGTAATCGCATCGCCGTTGCGAGATAGAGTTAAGGCCGTGCTTACGGGGATGGGTGCGTTATCGTCTAAACCCAGAGTCATCGCGATCGGCATTCCCGCAACCATTTGAGCCGCATCTAAACGACCTGCGGTGACTCCTTTGGCGATCGCTTTCCAGCTAGGTTCCCGCGAAAGAGTGACTTCTTCTAAACCGTGCGCTGCGAAGAAACCTTTCTCTTTTGCTACTACTAAAGGGGCGCAATCTGTGAGAGGAATAAACCCGATTTCCAGGTTGACTTTTTCTAAGCCATTCTTAGCAATAACTGTCGGCTTGCTAACCTTACGCTGCTTCACTCGTTTCTGCTGGTTTAAGAAATAAACCATTTCATTTCGCAAAGCGTAGTAACTGGGATGATTTACTACTTCCATCCGGTGACGGGGACGTGAAATTGGTACTTCTAAAATCTGCCCGATTTGTGCTTCAGGGCCAGTAGTAAGCATAACGATCCGATCTGATAGCAATAACGCCTCGTCAACGTCATGCGTCACCATGATGGCAGTAACGCTGCTTTCTTCGCAAATTTTCATTAATTGTTCTTGCAAACCGCCGCGAGTTAAGGCATCCAAAGCGCCGAAGGGTTCGTCTAGCAGTAGCAATTTAGGACGGATAGCGAGAGCTCGCGCGATCGCAACTCTCTGTTTCATCCCCCCGGAAATTTCCCCAGGTCGTTTATCAGCAGCGTGTCGCAATCCTACTAAATTAATATGGTGTTCGATGATGCTTTTACGTTCACCTTTAGGCTGATTTTTGTAAACTTCATCGACAGCTAGAGCAATATTTTCTCGCACTGTCAGCCAAGGTAACAGAGAGTAATTTTGAAATACTACCATTCTATCGGGCCCCGGTTCTCTAACTTCGCGGCCTTCTAAAATTACGCCTCCCTGACTCGGTTTGTCTAAACCAGCGATAATATTCAGCAAGGTAGATTTGCCGCAGCCAGAGTGTCCGATTAAGGAGACAAATTCTCCTTGTTTAATCTTGATATCAATGTTTTTGAGCGCAATGTATTTTCCCCCGTTCGGCAGGTCAAATACGCGATCAACGTGATCTACTTCAACAAATACTGACATAATTGGTAATTGGTAATTGGTAATTGGTAATTGGTAATTGGTAATTTGTGATTTGTGATTTGTGATTTGTGATTGGTAATTGGTGATTGGGAATGGCTAATTGCTAATTGGTGATTGCTGATTGCTGATTTGGTATTTAGGGGTTGTGAAATCCAATATTTAACTCAAAAAACTCACAACCCTTTCTTGTTCATTAGCTATTAGCCATTAGCGATTAGCTATTAGCCATTAGCCTGTCTTACTTCTGTTCTTCAGGTACAACTTTGGAAGCAATGAAACCAACCAATCTATCTAGCAATAAACCGACAATACCCACATAAATCACTGCTAGGATAACGTGGCTGAGACGCGAACTATTGTAAGAGTCCCAGATAAAGAAACCAATACCCACGCCCCCGACTAGCATTTCAGCAGCAACAATTGCCAACCAAGATAGACCAATTCCAATCCTCAAACCAGTGAAAATATAGGGCACCGCAGAGGGTAATAGAATTTTCCAGAAATACTTTTGGCGAGGTAAGCGCAACACTCTGGCAACGTTTCTGTAATCTTGAGGTATCTGCTGGACACCCACAGTTGTATTGATAATAATTGGCCAAATTGCAGTAATTAAAATCACAAACAATGCCGAAACTTCACTGGTTGTAATCCCCATACCTTCAAAGGGATTAAATTGTTGAAATGCTCCCAGAGAAATAGGCAACCAAGCTAAAGGAGGAATCGTCCTCAACACCTGAAAAATCGGGTCTAAAGCGTCAAACATTAAAGAATTAGTGCCGATTAAGATTCCCAGTGATATACCGAGAATTGCTGCTAAAGTAAAGCCGATTGCTACCCGCTGCAAGCTGGCTAAAAGTTGCCAGAATAAACCTTTGTCAGTACCGCCGTTATCAAAGAAAGGGTTAATGATGAGATTCCCACTTTCTGAGATCATTTTAAGTGGCCCCGGCAAAGTGGAATTGGGGTCATGGCAAAGGATTTGCCAAATTAGCAGAATAACTGCCAGGGCCACCAGCGGTCTAATTATTTTTCTGCGGTTATTCTGAAGAAAAGAAATAATCGCATTGACTGGGTTATTGCCTTTTGAAATCCGCTCAATGTTTGTTGCCATACTTTAGTTAGTGGTTAGTTGTTAGTGGTTAGTTGTTGCTGATAGTTAACGGTTAACAGTTAACCGTTAACTGTTAACCGTTAACTATTATGCTTTCTTAATTGCCAGACCGTTCAAATATTCTTCAGGCTTTTCAGGGTCAAACTTAACACCATCGAAGAAGGTTTCTACACCGCGAGAAGTAGTAGCAGGAATCTCTGATGCGGGAACTCCCAAGGCTTTCGCTGCTTCTTTCCAAATATCTTCGCGATTCACTTTATCAACTATCGCCTTGAGGTCTGTGGTAGCAGGAATATTACCCCAGCGAATGTTTTCAGTTAAGAACCAAGTATCGTGACTTTTGTAGGGATAGGAAGCATTATCCGCCCAGAATTTCATTAATAATGGACTGTTGGCTTCTACTCGCCCAGTACCGTAGTCAATCTGACCTTTAATGCGACCTACAATATCTTGATTGGCAACTTTTAACCACTTATCTTCGGAGATGATTTTGCTCATCTCTTCTTTATTTTCTGGTTTGTCGCACCACTGCTGAGCTTCTAAAACTGCCATTGTAATTGCCTTAGCAGCTTTGGGATTTTTGTCTACCCAATCTGCTCTTAAACTCAGGGCTTTTTCGGGGTGATCTTTCCAGAGTTCACCTGTGATTAAAGCCGTATAACCTACCTTCTGACTAACTAATTGCGCGTTCCAAGGTTCCCCGACGCAAAAAGATTCCAGGTTGTTGACTTTCATATTAGCAACCATTTGCGGTGGTGGTACTGGAACTACTGAAACATCGTTATCTGGATTGATTCCACCAGCGGCTAACCAATAGCGCATCCAGAGATCGTGAGTACCGCCGGGAAAGGTGGTACCAAACTTAGAGTCCTTAGTTAAAGCTGATTTCAGTGCTTTGCTATCAGTACCTACTTTTAAATCTAGGTATTTTTTGGAAAGGGAAATCGCCTGACCGTTAGTATTTAACCGCGCCAGAATGTACATCGGGATTGGCACATTTCCTTTAGTGATTGTCCCTAAAGACATCATGTAAGGCATGGGCGATAAGATATGTGCTCCATCAATGCCACCGCCGCTAGAACCTAGTTCTAAATTATCGCGAGTTACGGGCCAAGATGCTTGTTTTGCAATTTGCACATCTTTCATGCCGTACTTTTCAAATAAACCTTTTTCTTTGGCAATAATTAGCGGTGCGGAATCTGTTAGGGCAATAAATCCTAATTTTGCTGTTGTAACTTCTGGGGCATCTGCGGGGTTGATGTTAGCTGCCGGTATTGCTGAAGGAGAGGTACTTGCAGCGGGGCTAGATGCACTTGTAGAACTATTAGAACCAGAGGTGCAGCCGTGAACGAGTAGAGTAGCTGCGGCAGTTGTTCCAGCGGTGACGATGAATTTGCGGCGGGAAATTTTGCTCATTATTTTTGTTAGTTGTTAGTTGTTAGTTGTTAGTTGTTGGTTGTTAACTGTTAACTGTTAACTGTTAACTGTTAACTGTTAGCACAGCATTGGGCTGGGCGTTGAAGTGTTCGATTAATAGTTGGCGCAAAACTGGTTTTAGGTCTTCGCAAGGAATACCTTTTTGCACGCAACTACCGAGATGGGCATCTTTGCCAACTGTGCCTCCCATATAAAGGTCAACACCTTCTAATGTTTTGCCGTTTTTGCGGACTTTTGTACCGAGTAAACCAATGTCTGCAACTTGCGGTTGACCACAGGAATTAGGGCAACCTGTCCAGTGAATTCTCACTGGTTTGGGGAATGATAACTCGGCTTCTAATTCTTTAATCATTGCTAAGGCGCGATTTTTGGTTTCAATTAATGCGAAGTTGCAAAATTGTGCGCCGGTGCAAGAAACTAATGCTCTAGTTAAAGGGTCAGGATTGACGGAAAAACGCTGGAGTAATGGTTCTTGAAGGAAGGTTTCTAATCGGGAGTCGGGTACGTTGGGAACGATCGCATTTTGCTCAACGGTAAGTCTGATTTCGCCGCTACCGTAAACATCGGCCATCCTGGCTAAGTCAAACATATCTGCGGCGTACAGCCGCCCGACGGGGATGTGGAGGCCGACGTAATTTAATCCGGGCTGTTTTTGCGCGTACACGCCGATGTGATCGCGCTTATCCCAGAGGATTTCATCTTTGGCTGCGGCTGTTTGCAGGGTGCGATCGAGTTGGGTTTCAACTTCGGCGCGGAATCCATCGACTCCTAATTCGTCGATTAGCCACATCAGACGGGACTTTTGGCGGTTGGCTCTCAGTCCGCGATCGCGATATACGATTAATATGGCCGTGCAAAGATCGACGACATCGCTGGGTTCAACCCAAGCATTGAGGGGAATGGCCGCGTCGCAGCGTTTGGCGGAGAAAAAGCCGCCGACTAAGACGTTGAAGCCGAAAGTGCCATCTTTAAAAGCAGGGATGAAAGCGATATCGTTGATTTCCGCGTGTACGGAGTTGTCGCGACAACCTGCGATCGCAATGTTAAACTTTCTCGGCAAATTGGTAAAAGCTGGATTGCCTTCGCCACCGTTGGTGATCGTGTCTTGAACTTGGCGGCACAACTCCCGCGTATCATAGAGTTCGTCGCTGTCTAATCCCGCTACTGGGGAACCGGTGATGTTGCGAACGTTATCCATCCCTGACTGGATGCTAGTCATCCCAGCTTCTTTGAGGCGGCGGAAGATGTCTGGTACATCTTCGATGCGAATCCCTCGCAGTTGGATGTTTTGCCGGGTGGTGATGTCTGCGTTGCCATCATCGCCGTACCGCTGCACGATTTCACCTAAAACTCGCATTTGATTGCTAGTAATGATGCCGTTTGGCAACCGCAATCGCATCATAAATTTGCCAGGAGTTACTGGCCGAAAGAATATGCCTAACCATTTGAGGCGGTGTTCGCGATCGGTTTCATTCATTGCTTCCCAGCCGATCTCAGCGAAGTGAGCGAGTTCGGCTTTGAGCGCTAGACCATCTTTCTCAGCTTTTAATTTTTCAAATTTGTTAACACCTGCTTGCGGTTCTGCTATCTGTGTCACTGGTGTACCCTCGTTGGTTACTTGGTGGAGGAGCTATGGGTTTCGGGGATTAAAGGCTGGTTTTTGTGCTAACCTTAGTGGTTATACTTAACTAAAACCGTATATTTAATTACTCAATTCCAATTTCTTTGAAGTTGGCAAATCCTTAGCGTACATGGGCTTGGTCAAGATTACAGAGAAATATTTAGTCAGCAAAGAGTATTAATTACTACCTTTGTCTCTCCGTGTTAACTCTTGTTAAGGAACACTGTAGGGCGTGGATCGAGAGTTGTTCGTAGCTAATGTTACAGAATATGGAGTTTTATGAAGTTTTCGGATAAGCACGATGCAGTTTCTACATCGCGGGGCAAAGTAGAAGCAGTGGGCGCGATCGCAGCCTGAACCCACAATCACAGGGGGAATTGGTAATTGGTAATTAGTAATAGCTAATGGCTAATTGCTAT
>NZ_CACA01000254.1:0-12574 GCF_000180455.1 Kamptonema sp. PCC 6506 | reverse complement strand
TTAATTATGAGTGAAAAATTTAGAGAATTAGTACGAAAAATTGGCAGTGGAGTGCATACCGGAGAAAATTTAACTCGTTCTGAAGCAGCAACAGCAACTAGAATGATGCTGTTAGCAGAAGCAACACCGGCCCAAATCGGGGCCTTTATGATCTCTCATCGGATCAAACGGCCTACTGGTGAAGAATTGGCGGGAATGCTTGACGCTTATGATGAACTAGGGCCGCGATTGAAACCGATAGCTACTGGTAAATTTGCTAACGTACCGCCAACTGTGTTTGGAGTGCCTTATGATGGGCGATCGCGTACAGCACCAATATCTCCTTTAACTGCTCTAATTTTAGCCTCAGCGGGCGCTCCTGCGATTATGCACGGTGGCAATACAATGCCTACAAAAGAAGGCGTTCCTCTGATTGACATTTGGCAAGGTTTAGGCATTGACTGGACAAAACTTTCTCTAGAACAAGCTCAACAAGTTTTGGAATCTACAGGTTTAGGTTTTGTCTATATTTGTACGCACTTTCCTCAAGCTGATAGTTTGGTTTTATACCGTCGCGAAATTGGGAAACGCCCGCCTTTTGCCACAATGGAGTTAATGTGGTGTCCCTATTTAGGTGATGCTCATATTGTTTGCGGCTACGTGCATCCACCTACAGAAACAATGTTCCAAGAGGCATTTAAATTGCGGGGAACAAATAATTTTACAACAGTTAAAGGATTGGAAGGTAGCTGTGATTTGCCGCGAGATCGGACTGCAATTATTGGTATTTCTAAATCAGATCGACCTTTTGAAAGATTACTTTTAGCTCACGGAGATTACGGTTTTAGTAATAAAAATCCTCCTCTAGATTCTACTTCGGAGTTGGTAACACAGATGCAGTCAGTTTTGCGCGGTGAACCCTCGGAATTAATGCAATCTACTCTCTGGAATGGCGCTTTTTACCTATGGCGGTGCGGAATTTGCCCGGATATGAATTCTGGTTTAGGTAAAGCTGAAAGTTTATTAATGAGCCGTAAGGTAGGGGATAAACTTGAAGAGATTTCAACCCTAATAATGTCATTATCATCTTAATGATGTCATTGTGAACAATCTTGATTATGTCATTGCGAACAATTTTACTTATGTCATTGCGAACATAGTGAAGCAACCCCATTTTTTATAATACCAGCTAGTAAATCCTAATTGATATTTTAAAATATGACTAATAACCAAATTGCTGTTCTTATTCTTGCTGGTGGTCAAAGTTCGCGGATGGGAAAAGATAAGGCACTATTATTAATAAATGGAAAACCATTTTTACAACAAGTATATGAAGTTGCGACTTCTATAACTTCCCAGGTTTATATTCTCACACCTTGGCGCGATCGCTATCAAGAAAATTTAACGGGAGATTATAAATTTCTGTTAGAATCTGATCGTGGTAGCGGGCCCTTAGTTGCTTTATCTGAGGGATTAGCTCAAATTTCCGCTGAATGGATATTACTTTTAGCTTGCGATTTACCTTTATTAAAAACAGATATTCTTCAGGATTGGATCGATCGGTTAAATCAAGTACCTAATTCTATTTTAGCAGTTGTACCATACCAAAACTCAAGATGGGAACCTTTCTGTGGATTTTATCGCAAACAAGCTTTACCGGAATTGCGGAATTTTATTGACAAAGGAGGGCGATCGTTTCAAAATTGGTTAAGGGAAATTGATGCAATACCTCTTTCTTTAGGGGAACGAGAAGCAAAAATGCTGTGGAATTGTAACACGCCAGTCGAATTTAAGGAATTAAAACATAATGAATAACGTTAAATATACTGAGAAATCTCTATCTGAACATTGGTTACTAGATCGAGATATTACTTTTCTCAATCACGGCGCTTTTGGTGCTTGTCCAATTCCCGTTTTGACGGCACAAACACAGTTTCGTCAACAGTTAGAACGGGAACCTTTGCGCTTTTTTATGCGAGAATTTGAGCCACTTTTAGATAATGCTCGTATTAAATTAGCTGAGTTTGTTGGTGCTAATGCCGATGAATTAGTATTTGTCCCAAATGCGACAACAGGGGTAAATGCGGTTTTGCGTTCTCTTTCTTTCTCTTCCAATGACGAGTTACTAACAACAAATCAGGAATATAATGCTTGTCGAAATGTACTTAATTTTGTAGCCGATCGCACTGGTGCTAAAATAGTAGTAGCACAAGTCCCCTTTCCTATTGAGTCACCCGATCGAGTTATTGAAGCAATAATGAAGTGCGTTACGTCAAGAACGCGGTTAGCTTTATTAGACCATGTAGTGAGTCAAACGGGTTTAATTTTTCCCATTCAGCAGTTAGTAAAAGAGTTGGCTAATTGCGGTGTGGATACATTAGTTGATGGAGCACACGCACCAGGAATGTTAGCATTGAATTTGCATGAGACTGGCTCTGCTTATTATACTGGAAATTGTCATAAATGGTTATCTGCGCCAAAAGGTGCGGGTTTTTTATATGTTAAACCCGATAAACAAGAGGAAATTCGGCCTGCGGTTATCAGTCATGGTGCCAATTCTCCTCGCAGTGATAAGTCGCGTTTTCAATTGGAATTTGACTGGATGGGGACGGACGATCCGAGTGCCTATTTATGTGTACCTGTGGCTATTGAGTTTATGGGTTCTTTGCTAACAGGTGGCTGGAAGGAATTGAGGGAAAGAAATCATAAAATGGCGTTGGCGGGTAGGCAAATATTGATGGAGAAATTGGGGTTGTTACTCCCTTGTCCTGATGAAATGATTGGTTCAATGGCTGTTATTGCTTTGCCAGATGGAGATGCTGATGTGGTTAAAAAGGGAGAGTTACCACCAATTCAAAATGAGTTGTGGGAGAAGTTTAAAATAGAGGTTCCCGTGATGCCTTGGCCGGATGCGAGTAAGCGATTAGTGAGGATTTCGGCTCAGGTTTATAATAGTTTGTCGCAGTATGAATATTTGGCTGAGGCGTTGGTTGAGTTGTTGGAAAAAAAGAGATAAATGGCATTTTTCCTAAGATCGAGTTAAACTTTCAATAGTTCTTTTATTAGTTTGCTAAAAGTTGCTAGCCACTCATGTTTTTGAGCGATTATGTATTCGCTGTTGAAGGCGCTCTATAATTTCAGAATCTAACTCTGCTTCTGGTTCAACTTGTTCCCGTTCAGCCAAAACAGCTTCCAGTTGTTTGGGAGAAGCTTGCTTTAAATCTTCCAATAGTGCTGTGAAAGACTGTTTTTGATGTGCGATCTCTGCTTCTGAGGCTGTCTGAATTGAGTAAGCTAATGTGACTTGTCTAGTCAGGGCATAAATGATATATTGATTGAGCGAAATGCCTTCACCTTCAGCCAATTGCATCAACTGCTGGTAGAGTGTTTTAGGTAACTGAACTGTGAATTGACTCATCTGGCTCTCCTTTAAGATGCTAGTTTGATTACTAATTCTACTGGTGTAATAACTTGTAGATTCAGTGATTCTTTTGCTCTTTGAAAGTCACGAATATTTGATGTGACGGCTATTGCACCTGCATTCATCGTACAATCAATTAAAAAATCATCTCCAGGGTCGGGTGAAGTTGGTCTCCATGAGTAGTAAACTACTATGAATTGAGCATGAGCTAGAAGCTCTCCCAAAACAGGCTGAAGTTTTTGCCAACGAGTTTGTGAAAGTTTGTGAGATAGGACATCTTCATACTCGTAAGCCAGTGGATTAGAAACGCAGACTTCCAACAAACCGCCTAACCATGCGTCGATTACCAAACCAGCAGCACCGCCTTGTTTGGTTAAACCTTCAAAGACAACATTTGTGTCGATGACTACACGAAGTAGTGGTGCAGTAGACATAACACTACTATAGCACTCCTTGTTATAAATTTGGCAATTTCTATCAGAACTTAGTTATCAGTTTAGTGATGGTTGTTTAGGTATTTTTTAGAGGTTGTATGAAGCTACAAATTCCTTAAATAGTATTGGCTTACCATTCTCAACCCCTATACATTCACTACCAAAACTCATAAACTTCACCCAAAAAAGCGATCGCCCTCTCAAAAAAAAGACCGATCGCCCTCCTTCACTAAAATCCAGTTAATTCTACACCGCAGAGTCCGTTTATTCCTCAACCCGTAACTCATCGCACAAAAATTTATCAAAAGCAACTGCACCCGTATCAACACTTTGCCAAATCTCCAACTCCGCCTCCGACAATGCTTCAAATAATAAACGCTCACCGGGAAAAACAGTCCGCTCAAAATACCAATTAGTAATATTGACAATCCGAGCAATCTGCATCATGCTAGTCTCATTCACATAGCAGCAAAGAATTCGTCCAGAGAGTTCTGAAGGTAGCCGATCGAGAGTTAAAGTCATATCCTTAAGTTTCTATTCAAATTGTGTAACTAATCACCAACCCTACTCACCTAATTATAGCCGAGAAGAAGCTACCGCAAAATCGGCCACCCGTTCATTTGATTAATTTAAACTTCGGTTGGCGATCGCCTCACCTATAAAGTCGGACTCGCAAGAAGGCGCAAACGGCGTTAACGCCAAAGAACACGCCTTCCACACACCTTGAACTGTTACATTTAGCAGTTGGCAATTACCGCCCCGTCTCCCGTGAAGTTGGTAATGAGTACAAAGACTACACCTAGAGGGAAAGTCTTTGCCACGCAACCCAATCTCAGGGTCAGAGCTACTGCGGCTATCATTACTTTCGAGAGTCAGAGCGTTCATTTAAGAGCTTCTCCTGGTTCATATCTCTCAAAGTATGACAGTCAGCTATTTTCGCCTACGTCTATCTAAAGATTCAGTTGGGTTGGGAAGTGTCTATTCCCAGGGATCGATAAAAATTATATCAATTTTAAGAGTAATGGTACGGGGATCAACAAAAAATAGTTACGTTCCTGCCCAGGCTCTCAAACTTTCTCAGGGTAAGGATCGGAGCGGTTCTATGTCTTAGGTCATAGTTGCCCATCCTCTTCCAACTTGCTAAACAAAGTCGCTAAAATTGTATTGGAAAATAAGAATCCTTCAGGATCGCTCAGCCTTAGATAGCCGCAGGAGGGTAGTTTTTCGCCATCTCTGAGATTCAATAGCAACCCGTTATCGCCGGCAATTTCTACCCATTTTTGTCGATAGTAAGGTTGCAAACAAGTCCAAATCTTCTCAAGCGTATTTTCTCCAAATTTTTGCGCGATCGCCTCCAGACTCACGCCCTGGGCCAAACGCAATCCCAGCATCACCGTTTCCAACAAAACATCATGGGAAGTCATCGGAGTTGCAGCAACTTTTACCGATGTCGAATCCTCCACCCACTGATAATATTCTTTCCTAGTACGCGATCGCGTCAACCGCACTCCCTGCAAATAACTCGCCGCCCCCATCCCAAAACCATAATAAGGACGATTTTCCCAATAAACCCGATTATGGCGGCACTGATAACCAGGTCGAGCATAATTAGAAATCTCATAATGTTCGTAGCCAGCTTCAGTTAAAATTTGCTGTGCTAAGCGATACATTTGAGCCGCCGTTTCATCCGCTGGCAAAGGCTCAATTCCCGATTGAAAGTAACGCCCAAAAGCCGTTACAGGCTCTAAAACTAAATCGTAACAAGATAAGTGAGCTGGAGCAATGGCAACCGCCGCCGCCAGAGAAAGTTGCCACTGTTCTAAACTTTGGTGCGGCAGACCAGAAATCAGGTCTAAACTGAAATTAGTAATTTCTGCTTTTTGCACCAAATCCACCGCCTCATAGATATCAGCAACACAGTGCGATCGCCCGCAAACCCGTAACAACTCATCCTGAAAAGCTTGCACCCCCAAACTCACCCGATTTACCCCCGCCGCCTTATATCCCTGCAACTGCTCTAAACTAAAGGTACCAGGGTCAATTTCCATCGAAATTTCCGCCTCCGCAGCAATCCCAAATTGGCGATCGAGAGCCTCCAAAATCCGGCTTAACTGACTAACTGACAACAGCGAAGGCGTACCCCCACCAAAAAAAACCGTCTGCAAAGATTGACAAAACCCCGCACTGAGGGCAATTTCCCGGCACAAAACCGTAACATATTCCTGAATCGTCCCTGAATCCTCGCTATTTTTGCGTGGATTCCGCCCCCCGTAGGCATCCCCTACCACAGAAACCGGGAAATCGCAGTAAAAACAGCGACGGCGGCAAAAAGGAATGTGTAGATATGCCGAACTGGGAAGATCGCAGGCAAATTGCCCCTCTGTCTTAAATTGCGATCGCGCCGGATTTACAATCAAACTCATTGCATCATACCTGTGATTTGAAATCTACATTCTTAATAAAATCTTTATTAATAATTAAGTTGGATTTCCGTACCAATCTATGTAAAAATAATACCATCACTTGAAAGATATAATAAGATCGGCAAAATTATTCGTCTAAAACAATGCTTGATGCAATCATAATTATTTCATTCATAATCGCAGGAGCGGGGATAGGCTTCTATGGAGTCGATCTCCTACCACCCAACCTCCTAGTGCAAGTCACCAACATCGAAGGCTTGAGATCGGTATTGGGCGCTTTTGGCACATTAATCGGCTTCGTCTTCGGATTAGTGGGTCAAACCACCTATCGGCGCGTAGAAAAGCAAGTTCGCGATATGCCCCTTGAAGTCTTACTGACTCGCGCCATCGGTTTAATCGTCGGACTGCTCGTTGCTAACTTAATGCTAGCACCGCTTTTCTTACTACCCATCCCCCACGAATTCGGTTTCATCAAACCTCTAGTCGCAGTCCTGGGTAGCGTCATTTTCGGCTTCACCGGAGTCAACTTAGCTGACACTCACGGCAGAGGCTTCTTGCGGCTGATCAATCCCAACAGTTTAGATACAGTATTAGTAGCAGAAGGCACTTTTAAACCAGCGCCTACCAAAGTTTTAGATACTAGCTGCATCATCGATGGCAGAATTGAAAACTTACTGGAAACTGGTTTTTTAGAAGGTCAAATCTTAGTACCGCAGTTTGTTTTACAAGAATTGCAACTAATAGCTGATGCTGCTAACGATCAAAAGCGGGCGCGAGGACGGCGGGGCCTGGATATTCTTAACAGCATGAAAGAAACTTATCCCGATCGCATTCAAATTCACTCCGCTGACTATGAAGATTTAGCAACAGTAGATGCTAAATTAGTCCGTTTTGCCCAAGATATTAACGGTACTTTACTAACTAATGACTACAATTTGTCTAAGGTAGCAAGCGTACAGAAAGTAGCGGTTTTGAATATTAACGATCTAACTCAGGCATTACGTCCGAGTTATTTGCCAGGAGACACCATCGAACTCAAAATCCGCAAGGAAGGCAAGGAACCATCTCAAGGAATTGGCTATTTAGAAGATGGTACAATGGTAGTAGTGGAAGCTGGCAGCAGCTATGTCGGTGGCGAAGTTAGAGTTGTCGTTACCAGTGCCTTACAAACTTCTGCGGGTAGGATGATTTTTGCCCGTACTCAAGAGTCAGTAACTGCTTAATTATGAGAGAATGGCTAGAGCAATTAGAGTTAAATATTGCGATATCTGTTCCTACACTGTCCCCATTCTCTATCGAGTTCGATATGATGAATCGGGGCAGTTGTTTTTTGTTAGCTTTAGCAGTTGGAAAACGGCAAGCCAACATAATCTTTATTTATGCAGGACTTATGCAAAACTATCAGTAACGCCGCCAACAGGCGCGGTAAGAATACCGCCAGTGAAGCGTAATCCTACTATAAATTAGCGCTTAAACCTACTACTACAAACTTGAAAAGGAGTTAAAGCAATGTCTAACGCCATGATGGTAATTTTCCCTTATCGCCACCAGTATACTTGGGTTTTTGACGATGAAAGAGTGGGGTTGATACAGGAACCATTTGTTCAAGGTATCCCGGAAATGATTAATATACTGGTTGCAGACATTCCTAATGCTGAAAAAGGCTTCCGGCTATTATTTTCCGGTAATCCTTTCCCTGGATATCAGGCGGAGTTACTTTGGTTGAGAGAAGAGTATGGTGGCAATTGGTATCGGTGGGAGTCAAAAAATATGGAAGGATGGTTGTGTCCAGCTTTGTTTAAATACTTTAATGAAGCACCAAATAAATTTTACTGCAAAGCTGAGGAAATTTAACTTTGACAGTTTAGGTTATATATGAAAGATGGCTTCGTGCTTCGCAATGAGAGTAAATTAGCGACTAGATTGCGTAATTTTGTCAATCCAATTAGCATAAAAAGATACCCGCGTGTCGCCGGAAATCTCGCCAAAACTACCATTATCATCAATGCTATCAATATCTCCAATATTTGTTTTGAAAAAACCGCGATCGCTATAACCCCAAGAACTAATACCAGCTATTTTTCCATTAATAAAAGAAGGGCCGCCAGAATCTCCACTAGCAGTAGCAGTTTCATTCTTTCCTAAACCACGATCTGCTAACTTGGGAAAATGCTTACCCAAAGTATCATGTTTCGCAGTTCCATCATCGAAATCAAAAAGTAATTGACTGCCAAAAACTAACTCAGAAAAATCTGTAACTTTTGAATCCTTCAAAACATCAATTAACGCCTCATAGCGATTCTGTCCCGCATATCTTTCCGCCTCTGAATTAGAATCCTCATCCTGTCCCTTAGAACCTACACCAATATATCCATAGCCAACCTTAGTAAACACTTTGCCAATTTCATCTTTATCTCTGTAAAGATCGTATTGTTCCGCAGATTTCGGCGCTTGTCTTTCCAGCTTTAAGACAGCAACATCATTGCCAACTTCTGACTCGTAACCAGTCCAACTTGGGTGGATAAAATATTTTTTAACGGGGATGCTAACTTCGCCTCTGGGTAATTTAAATATCGCGTTGATTTCAGTATCTGTGGGAACCTTTGTTCCACCTTCATTGAGACAGTGGGCGGCTGTGAGAATGTATAATCCTCCTGTTAGGAGTGAACCGCTACACTCAACATTATCAAGATATACGACACCAGTATATTGATTTAGGGGGAGAGGTTTATGTGCGGAACTATTAGCAAAAGCACTAATGATTGAGTGGCTAATGTCTGCTGTTGATAGGATAATAAACAGAGTGAAAATTGATATGAAAAATATTTTTTTGATCGCCCTCGAAAACATTAGAAAAATTTTACCCTTCGTCATGAAAGCGTTTGCCGTTAGCTAGGTTATAAATGTCTTCTTCCAGATCAAATATCGAAATAAAATTGGCATCCGAACAAGCTGCATTAGTCCATTCCGGGTCATGGAAAGGTTTACCGTCAGCTACAGTATAAATATCTTCTTCTGGATCTTTTAGAAAATCAAAGACCGGATTTGTAGCTACAGCTTTCAGCCATTCATATTCTTCTAGTTCGACTTTTTTCAGTAAAGCCGCTTCTAGTGCTTCAAATCGTTTCAGGTCGGAATATGCAATAACAGCAGCTATTTCTTTCCCTTGTTGTTCAATTACAAGTCGCTCTCCTGTTTCTGCTACTCTGCTAATCAGGTTTGATAAATTTTTACTCTCTAAATTTTCCTTAATTTGTTTCAAAATATTTTTCCTCACTTTTAATTGCTCTAATACTTTCAGGGAAGATGTGAATCACCATTCGCTCATCTTCCCTAAAACTGCGCGTAGGCGTAGCCAGCCGTAGGCATCGCACCTAATAAAGCCGGCTCAAAACATAATCAGCCAAGTCAATCAAAGCCTGCTTTGACTCCGAGGGTGGCAAGCCAGCCAAACGCACAACCGCCGCCTGAGCGTGATGCGCCGCCAATTCGCGAGATCGCTCAATACCCTTACTATCCTTCACCAGCGCGATCGCCTGCTCAATATCCCCCTCTTGGGCAAACTCCCGCTCGATCAACGCTTCCAAATATGGCTTTTCCTCTAAAGCAAATAGCACCGGAGCCGTCAAATTTCCACTCTTAAGATCCGAACCCGCAGGCTTACCCAACGTCTCCGTCGAACCAGTAAAATCTAAGATATCATCCACAATCTGGAACGCCAACCCAATATCGCGCCCGTAATTGTACAGATCGTCCGCCAACTGTGCAGATACACCGCTCAAACAGCCAGCCGCCTTAGAACTGTTAGCAATCAAAGAAGCTGTCTTATAGTAACTTTTTTCCAAATAAGCCTCAATCGACAAAGTGGTATCAAATCCATTTAATCCTTGCTGAATTTCGCCTTCAGCCAAATCCATAATCACCTCTGAAAGCAGTTTCACCACCTCCAGATTGTCTAAATTAGCTAAATACCACGAAGATTGAGCAAAGAGAAAATCCCCCGCCAACACCGCCACTCGGTTGCCAAAGTAACTGTGCACAGTCGGGATACCCCGGCGCACGTCGGAATCGTCCACCACATCATCGTGAACTAAACTAGCCGTATGAATCATTTCCGTGATTTCGGCAAGCCGACGGTGTTTAGGAGAGATTTCCTGGTTGGGCATTGTTGCCCGCGAAATCAGCAGCACAATCGCCGGCCTCACCCGCTTTCCTTTAGCCCCGAACAAGTGTTCTGCGGCTGCATACAAGATAGGGTGACGGGCCCCTACTAGCTGTTTTAAGTTTTCTGTCAACAGCCGCAGGTCTTCTTCAACTGGGGAAAATAGGAGAGTGCGAGAAGTCATGGATACGGCGGCTCAAGCGTTTAGGTTACAAAATTTTACATATCATAGCTTTATTTTAAGCTAAGCCTCTGCCTTATGGAAGGAAAGTATACCTAGTTTGTCCTAATTAACTATCTCTCTGTGGGTACTGTTCATTTTCAATAACGTTAAGATTACTGTCAATAAGCTGCCAAGAGTTCGAGACTAAAACTGACTCGCGGCCGAGAACCCAGGCAATTCACCAAATTGTATCAAATTATTAAGTATCTTCCTCAAGACAGCCTCAAAATAGCAAATGTTGTGTTATGTTAATTATTAAGGATTTAAACAATTCCATACATTAAGTACAGCTAAACCAGCGGGCAGCTTCCGAGCGCCTGTATAAGCTTGGTAGAGCCAGCCTTAATCGTCCGCTAACAGCTAAGCAGTCTGGGACTAAAATTTGAACTCATGGGAGTGCAAATTTTGTTCTGGCTAGGAACTTTGTGTCTTTGATGCAACACATAGCTGTGAGCAGCCAAAGTGCAACCTTATAAGGATGTGCTGGCTCCGCTTTGCGGTATAGATATTAAATGAAAAGGCGATCGCCTTTTCACAGGCTTGGATATAAAAGCAGCCTTCGGAGCCAAGGCTTGGTTTTACTTGCTGACTTAATGTAGTAGGTATTGAAGTTGTCCGCCTCCTTCTCCTCCTTACTCTTGGCTCTAATTATGATTTACCATGATATCCCTTTGATTATCCCCATCCTAGCTGCGGGTTATGTGTTGACTATTTATCTGCTGTTGATTTTGGTAGAGCGGAGTGCTAAGATCACTCGATTGGGTGAGTGACCCATCCCGGAAGGGGAATCGCGAACTAGCGTTCGTTAACTGAGAGCTTAAATGCTCCTAGTTCCTACTCTTAAATTATCAATAGCAATAGCACAAAGAGCAATCATCACGTTTGTAGGGTGCAGGCAATGCACCCTACATCTATTCCCATAACATCTAAAATTGTCTGGTTAAGCAGGAGGACGGTCAGGGTGTAAACTACTCGTAGATTCTACAGACACAGTTTCCCTGATAATAGCAGACAAAAAAGTTTTCTCAACTATTGGGGTGCAACCGAGCCACTGCACCGAAAGTTCAGCAAACTGTTCCGGGCAACCACTCACGCAAAAGCGCGTAGGCATTACTGGGCCATTATTTCGCAGCCCCAATAATTCTAACTCTTGGGCCGCAGCAGCTACCACATGAACAGCAGGATCGACCAACTTCACCCCCGCATGCAAAAGCGATCGCACCACCGGAGCCAAATGGGGGTAGTGAGTACAACCATAAACCAAAGTATCAATCTGCTGCTGGATCAAAGGAGCCAAATATTCCCGTGCCACTTCTAATGTGTAGGGGTCGTAAATACGGTTTTGCTCGATCAGAGGCACAAATTCAGGACAACCAACTTGCCAGACCTGAGAATTAACATCCATCTCCAGAATAGCACGACGATAAGCATTACTAGCAGCAGTAGCAGGAGTTGCAATCACCCCAATCCGCTTACCTTGCTGTACAGCAGCCCGCGCCCCCGGCAGAATTACTCCTAAAATCGGAATATCAAACTCAGCCTGCACAGTCTCCAGAGCCAAAGCCGAACTCGTATTGCAGGCCATAATCACCATTTTGACATTCAGCGATCGCAGCCAAGCCATGATTTCCCGGACAAAATGTGTAATTTCCCCAGCAGAGCGAGTGCCATAGGGTAGCCTAGCCGTATCTCCAAAATAAAGAATAGATTCTCCAGGCAATTGTCGGTATAACTCTCTCAAAACCGTTAAACCACCCACGCCACTGTCAAAAATACCGATTCTCTGTTGTCCTAAGTCAGTTGTCATTGCTCAGTTAGAAATAATTTTTGCAAGTTAAACGAATAACTGTTAACTGTTAATTGGTAATTGGTAACTGTTAACTGTTAACTGTTAATTGGGAATTGGTAACTGTTAATTGGGAATTGGTAATT
>NZ_CACA01000255.1:0-18749 GCF_000180455.1 Kamptonema sp. PCC 6506 | reverse complement strand
GTCCCATCCCCCGCTCCCCCGCTCCCCCGCTCCCCCGCTCCCCCCCATCTCCCATTAAATTTGCTGTTCTAGCCAAACTACTCCATCTTTAAATAGTGGCTTTTGGCGCAGTAAGGAACCGAAAGGTACATCGCGATTTAAACGGGGTGCTTCTTCTAAAAAGGTGCGATATTGGCGAGTTTTCCAGCCGTAGCGTGCGAAAAAATTCGGCCCTTCTGGGGGAGCAAATTGTAACTTAGCATTAGCTGCATTAAAAGATTTACCCCACTTTTTTTGCACTTGTTGCATTAAAAAAGGCGAGGCTAATTCGCATACCCACCAGCGGAAATTAACATATCTCCGCAAATCAATTGCTAGAGATCCAACTTGTTCCGAAGTTAAATAAGCTAAGAGTCCTTCAGTAATAATTAACACTTTATTACTAGCAGCACTAACTTGAGCAAAAAGCTGATTTCTTAAGGAGAGATTTGTCAAATCTAGAGGGACAATTTTTAGATTACAAATAGGTTTTTCACTAGCAAGTTTTTCCTGTTTGTAGGATGCGATCGCAGGTAAATCAACCTCAATCCACACTAGAGAGGCGGGTAGTGACATCCGGTAAGGACGAGTATCCAAACCCGCAGCGAGGTTGAGCACGGTATCCACGCCATCGCTGCGGATGCTTTGCGCGATCGCCTCGTCGATCAGACAAGTACGGATAGCTACGGCTAAGCCTGCCTTGTCAGGAGGCCCGCCAAGGGCTAAAATAAACTTTTCCCCGCGATCGCCTCCCAGCATTCGCGCCAACGGATCGTAGAAATTGGCATCTAAGCGATCGCTTTCAATTGCACGCGCGATCGCAATCCCGAAAGCCGTATCTGATATACTCTCAATTGGCAGCAATTTATCACTCATCTCAACAAGGCGAAAGATAGGACATTTCAACTATTTCTAAATAATAAGGACTTACGCACTTCTAACGTAACGCCGCCGTCTCGGCGGTATCTTTATCACCCAGACAGAGTGTACAACAATGCGTAAGTCGTATAATGATAGGATAGCATTATTAAGCACGGTCACAAACGATCGAGGAGAATTATAAAGTGATTATTACTTCCCAGGAAATTGCACAGTTTCGCTCTCAATTAGCTGATTATTCCGAAGCTTTAAAAGCCCTGGATGTAATTGAAGACTGTGAAGGAGATATAGAAGATGCCGCAATCTCTATGGCAATTCAAGTCGGACAAGAGCCCAATACTTCTGACAATTGGCTATCAAGTTTAGCGAAAAGATGCCGTGTGGTTCTCTGCGAAGAAGACGTAAGAGCAAATTTAAGCAATGGACTATTAAAACCCGCAGTAGAAGCTTTGATTGAGGCCAAACTTTGTCCCGATATTTTAGCAACTCCTGTGGTTATTTATGTGGTCAAAACTGGAGTAACTGATTTTTGCGAACCCCTTGATTATCAACTTTAATAGGCAATGAAACTCGGACTATTTTTGAGACATCTAGGAACGCCCCTCATCTATTATCCTAAGCTAGCTAAATTTACGGGTGGTGTGGCTGCTTCTATCCTATTTTGCCAAGTATTTGACTGGCAATCTCAATTATCTCATCCCCAAGAATGGGTCACAATTACAAGCGATGAAATTGAAAAAGCAACAGGTTTAAACCCTAGCGAACAAGAACTAGCACGCCGTCAACTACAAGAGCGTTTGTTACTAAAAGCAAGATTAGTTAATGATACTACCCTAGAACTTTGGGCAGATATTGACGCTCTTGAGAATAAACTCGATAATATTTTCACCGATCGATCTTCAGATATAATAGCACGCAATGGCGGCGAAACAAAGAATCATCCTGTAGAAGTAGTGCCTAACTACCCTACCTCAAATTTAACTATTAAAACTGATAAATTTTTCGGTCAACCTCGCCAACCCACAACAGTTAGAGTTACCCCCCATTATAAATTTAGTGGCCCTTGGCAGTCTGATGAGCAATTCAAGGAATTTCAGCGTATCTTATTAGAATACTATAAAAATCAAGGTCATCCGAATCCTTCTCGATCTGTATTTTACGAAATTGATAACATGACAAAAGGCCTTATATCTCCATTATGGGATGATTTCATCTCAGGGAAACCATTGGGAGAAAGCCAGAAAGTCAAGCGAGAATGGGAGATAGAACCGGGAGTGCCTTATCCAGCTTTTGAAGAAGAAAGGACACAATATTATGTTCACAAAGGGGAACCCTTAGAACAGGCAGTTTTAAAGGCGCGAACTGACTTGAGAAATCCCGTTTTAGGCCGCGATTTGTGGGAAGGATTTTTGAGAAAGTGCGATCGAATAGCTGATGAAGCTATTAACGCTAAAAAGCATGGTTTAGAAACTCCTTATTTACCCGCTTCTTTTACTGATAAGCCTCAAATTACAAAAGAAAGTGTGATGAAAAAATTAGAAGCGATCGCGCCGCAATTTTCCTTAGAGTCATCAAGTTCTAATATGCTTTCTGCGGCAAATTTAGAACAGCAGGAAATAGAGGAACAACCATCGCACTCAGCAGATGAAATTCCTAGTATTGCTTCTTTGCATGAGGCGTGTAAAACTCCCATTGGGAGAAATATGATTGAAAATTTAATTGCTAAAAATCCAGACTGGGGATATGAAATGGTTGATGGTCAAGTTATAGAATCAATTCCTTTTTAGAGGTAAGTATGAGGCAAATTAGTGATATTGATCCTTTAGAGTTGGGAAGAGAACCTCTTTCTGAAAAAGCCAGAGAAAAGTTGCATCGGGAGAGAATTCAGCAAGAAAAAGAAAAGGGCTATCAACTATTAGTTGAACTCTGCTATTTAGGCGAGTATGATGCGGCCAAGCAACTCGCGAATCGGAATTACAGATGGGGTTATGAAATAGTTGACGGAATGGTGCTGGATAGGATAGATTAGTATTGCAATTTAATATTAGATTAAAGGATGACTACCCTTAATGCTAGAAACCTTACTCTCAACGAAGTTCGTCATTTTTTAAATTTGCAAGAACAGTTTAATAATACGGACACATTTTCTACCTTATTAACCCTAGAACCTCTTAGCGAAATTGAACAGCAAGAACTTGTCATAATCCGCAATGATTTTCGTGAATATATTTCAGCAGAAAAACTCTCAGAAGGTCTAGTAAAAGCAATAACTACCTTTCCATTAATACGATTAGCTGGCTTCTATCACCCCCCAATTAAGATCAGTCTCGAACAAGACATCGCTGAAATTATCATTGAAGATGAAGATATCACACTCACCGGGAGATTAGATATTCTAGCAATCAATAAAACCAAACCAATAACAACAGAAATATCTTTTTGGGTTTTAGTAATTGAAGCTAAAAACAGTTTAATTACCCCCCGTGCTGGTTTACCCCAACTGCTAACTTATGCCTACAAAAGTTTGGAACGCCAAGAATCAGTCTGGGGATTAGCAACAAATGGAGAGTTTTACCAATTTGTCTATATCCGCCGAGGAGAACAGCCAACCTATCAGCTTATGCCATCCTTAACTTTGATGGAACCTGAACCTTCAATTTTATTGTTACAAGTTCTCAAAGCCATTTGTAAGCTATAGAATATGCGCTAAAATTATACGATCGCTAAACCATCCCTAAAACCATGCTAACTCTCAATGCCAAAAACCTCACCATCGGACAAGTTCACCAACTTTTTAATTTCCAGAAGCAATACAATAACTCATTTACATCCCTATTATCTCTCGAACCTCTCACCGAATTTGAACAGCAAGAACTCACACAAATTAGGGATGACTTTGATAATTACCTCTCCAATGATAGAGTTTTAGAGGGACTGGTAAAAGCTCTAACTACCTTTCCATTAATGCGATTAGCTGGATTTTATCGCCACCCAATTAATATTAGTTTAGAACAAGATATTGCCGATCTTCTTATTGAAGATGAAGATATCAAAATTACAGGAAGATTGGACATTCTAGCAATCAATAAAACCAAACCGATAAACAGTGAAATATCTTTTTGGGTTTTAGTGATTGAGACTAAAAACAGTCTAATTGCCCCATTTGCAGGTTTACCTCAACTGCTCACTTATGTCTCTAAAAGTATAGAACGTCAAGAGTCTGTCTGGGGTTTAACTACGAACGGAATGGAGTATCAATTTGTATATATTCAGCGGGGAAATCCCGCAATTTATCAGCTAATGCCACTGCTAAATCTGATGGAACCTGAATCGTCAATTTTATTATTACAAGTCCTGAAAGCGATTTGCAAGCTATAAAAAAAATGGTTTTGAGCTTTGAATTACGGAAACTGGCTATCAATGTCTCTGGCTTAATGTAAAACTCTGACAACTTCAATCCCCTCCGCAATTTTAGTATAAAAAACGATGTATGGTTGAACGGGAAAACTCCTGAGTCCTGCCAGTAAATCATCGCGCTGCTTTCCCATATTAGGAAATTGAGACAACATAGGAAATCTATCTAAAATTTGAGCAATCTGTTTGTCCGCTAAGAGTTCATCCTGTTGTGTCAAGAAAACCCAGATATCTTCCAAATCTTGCTCTGCCTGCCGTGAAAGACGAAAGCGATTCACTAAGCTTGCTCCTGCTGAATCCGTTGCTTGCCTCGGCTCTTAATAGTTTTAAGCAAATTAGGCAATGACAAATCATTGTACTCGGTGTAATCACCGCTTTTGAGTTGTTCCGCGCCCAGTGTAATTTCAGATTGTAGGGCTTCCCGTTTTAGTTGAATTTCTTCGCTAGACAATGATGAAAAATTAATTTTTTGTGCTAGAAGTTGTCGCTCCTCATCGGTAAGAGAAAGAATGATTTGAGTAAGGGATTCAATCAATTTAGTATTTATTAAAGCAACAGGTTGAGTCATGGTGAACGATCTTTAACTGGTTTTCTTGATTATATCTAATATGCCACTAATTGCGGCCGCAACTTTGAACCCAATCCGAATTCCAAAAAGTTGATTTAAGTGTGCTATAGCAACTGCCACAACGGTTAAGACACTCACTCAGGGCCCAAACTATTGACTCTCTTCCCCTCTTTCCTCTCTTTCCTTCTTTCCCTTCTTTCCCTAGCCCCTAGCCCCTAGCCCCTAGCCCCTAACCGCCCTGGCGGTTGCTATACTTGGCTGTATTCCTGTTCGCTCCGCCATAAAAAAATTGAGGTAAGGAACATTCCCCACCTCAACTTTTACCTAACTATATTCCCTACAAAATAGGAAAGCTAATTAGTAACCTCTGGTATTCGGCTTGTGAACGATGAAGCTCAACACTTGGCACTGCTTCACGTTGTCAAAACCCATCACGCGGATGTAGCAAGTAGGATTTTCTTGACGGCAAGCGTTAATTTCGCTCATGATCTCTTGCACGCTTTTTGCGCCGAACAAAGGCAACTTCCACATTGTCCAATAACGCATTTCAGCAGCAGAGGTTTCGTTGAATTCCACACCGGGAATATAACCCTGATCCAAAATATATTGCAGTTGCTTAGCAATTTGTGAATCGCTCAGCGGTGGCAAATAAGACAGAGTTTCGTAGCGCCGCTCTTTGGGTAAAGTCTTCATCTTTCCTAATCTCTAGAATGTGTACGCGATTGCTGTTTTCAATCAACTAACTGGATAAATTATCCAAATTAGTTTCCGAGTCTAATTTTGTTTCAGGATGGATATGGTCAACAGATATATTCAGTTGCGTAATTCGCTCTAAGTGCTGGCGCTTGTGTCCCATATTCGCTTGCTGAATCCCAGCGCGAACCATCTCTGGCAAATAATCCGCCACTTCCTGTGCCAAATGCTCCCGCACCGTCATGATCCGAAACGCCAGCTCTTGGTTTTCCCGAAGTAGTTCTTGCAGATAAACTTCCCCGTCTTGGATTTTACCCGTTGAAGAAGCATTGCTCAACCAAATTGCCACAGGCGGATTAGTTTCGCTTAATTGAGCTATCACAATCCGCACAGCTTGATAGGTCAGGTAGCTTGCCAATACCTTAGCGGTATCTTTCGCAACTTGTTTGATATCCATGTTTGACCCAGCCCTTAAAAGTTTTGAGTTTTGAGTTTTGAGTTTTGAATTAACAACCTTTTAACTCAAAACTCAATACTTAACACTCAATACTCAACTCTTTCGATCAGACGGTATCCATTGCTTCAAACTCGAACTTGATTTCTTTCCACAGTTCGCAAGCAACAGCCAATTCAGGGCTCCATTTGCAAGCTTCGCGGATGATGTCGCCACCTTCGCGCATGAGGTTGCGGCCTTCGTTACGAGCTTGAATACAAGCTTCCAAAGCGACGCGGTTAGCAGTTGCACCGGGAGCATTACCCCAAGGGTGGCCCAAGGTACCGCCGCCGAACTGTAAGCAAGAGTCGTCGCCGAAGATTTCCACCAATGCGGGCATATGCCAAATGTGGATACCACCGGAAGCAACGGGCATTACTCCAGGCATGGAAGCCCAATCTTGGGTGAAGTAAATACCACGAGCGCGGTCTTGTTCGATGTGGTCTTCGCGCATTAAGTCTACGAAGCCCATGGTGATGCCTTTTTCGCCTTCCAGTTTGCCCACAACTGTACCGGAGTGCAGGTGGTCGCCGCCGGACATCCGCAAGCACTTGGCTAAGACGCGGAAGTGGATACCGTGATTCTTTTGACGGTCGATCACGGCGTGCATGGCGCGGTGGATGTGCAACAAGATACCGTTGCGACGACACCATTTGGCCAAGGTGGTGTTAGCTGTGAAACCACCGGTCAGGTAGTCGTGCATGATGATCGGGGTTTTGAGTTCTTTGGCGAACTCAGCCCGTTCCATCATTTCTTCGCAGGTGGGGGCGGTGACGTTCAGGTAGTGACCTTTGACTTCGCCGGTTTCTGCTTGGGCTTTTTCAATGGCATCTTGAACGAACAAGAAGCGATCGCGCCAACGCATGAAGGGCTGGGAGTTGATGTTTTCGTCGTCTTTGGTGAAGTCCAAACCGCCACGCAGACACTCATACACGGCGCGGCCGTAGTTCTTCGCAGATAGACCTAATTTAGGTTTGATGGTACAGCCCAGCAAAGGACGACCGTACTTGTTCAATTTGTCACGCTCAACGGTGATACCGTGAGGTGGCCCTTGGAAGGTTTTCAGGTAAGCGATGGGAATTCTTAAATCTTCCAAACGCAGAGCACGTAAGGCTTTGAAACCGAAAACATTACCAACCAATGAGGTCAGCAAGTTGGTGACGGAACCTTCTTCAAACAAATCCAGAGGATAGGCAATAAAGCAGATGTATTGGTTGTCTTCACCGGGAACTGGCTCGATGTCATAACAGCGACCTTTGTAGCGGTCGAGGTCGGTCAAAAGGTCAGTCCAAACTGTTGTCCAAGTACCAGTGGAAGATTCGGCGGCCACAGCGGCTCCAGCTTCTTCTGGGGGAACTCCTGGCTGGGGCGTGACGCGGAATGCAGCCAGAATATCTGTATCTTTTGGCGTATAGTCCGGCGTGTAATACGTCAGTTTATAGTCTTGAACTCCGGCTTTATACCCAGCCTTAGATTGAGTTTGGGTTTGAGAATAAGACATAATGTCGCGTCCCTCGATTCGCTTAAATTTTTTGTCTAATGGCAGACTGATAAAAACTATATCAAGAAAGCGATACTGTGTAATTTTAATATTATTTTAATTTACATAAGTTTACTTTATGTTTTTGCAACATTTGAAAACATTATTTAACAATTCTTAAAATATTATTGGGCGAATAAGTGATAGAGATGTAAGCCGAGCGGACTGTGGGGATGTGGTGGGAGTGGAGGGCGATCGCAATCTGTGCCTTGGGAAAACCAGCAGCTTGATGCTGTTAATTAAGCGGGAGTAAATTCCTTTTGACAAGATTTATAATAGGATAACGAGCGACCTGGAATAACACCAAATTTTTCCCATTATAAATCTAGTTTAACCTCCTGATGAGTGCGATCGCACTTGGTCAACTTACGGCAGAGGGACAAATTTGTAGCCAGTATTTCCTGCGCGTTTAACTTGCACTAAAATCGGCTTACCAGTGCGATCGCCCGTTGGTAAAAACTTTACTTCCTCGCTTGCCCCTGCTGTCGAGAAACTGGGATTTCGGAGTGCTTGTTGCAACCCTTGCCGGGTATTACTTTGGCGCAAACCCGCGACGATCGCTTGAGTTGCGTCAAAACTGGTTGCCGTGCGCCAATTTACGATTCCGCCCCACCGCTGGCGGGCATTGTCTGGGAAAGGGCTACCCGGATTAGTTTCAGGATGCCAGGGAACAGGCAGAACCAGCCCCTCAACGTCCTTTTGACCTTCTTTTAAAGTTTGATTAGTATAGAGTGTAGTATTGGCGTATAGTGACAATTTGCCTCGATTTATCTGAACCAGAGACATAGCGCGATCGATGCGATCGACGTGGGGTAATACCATCAATCCTTGCGCTCCTTTGCTAACAGCATCAGCAAAGGCATTGTTGGGATTAAAAGAAGGTGTGGAAAAATCGCAAACAGTAGGAACAAATCTACCTCCAGCAGCACTAAGAGCTGCCACAAACTCATCTTTAAATGAGATGCTATCCGGTGCTTGCGAGTCAGAACAAATGGCAATATTAATTTTGCCTGTTTTCACTACATAAGTGGCTAAACGAGTAGCCATTAAACTAATATTGGGTACTGTCCGAAAAATGTAGCTGCCAAATCCTGAGAGATTATTTGCTTGGCTAGTAGGTGTCACCATTACCAGTTGTTCTTGCTGATAGATCGGAGCAGCTTCGAGAGAAGCACTGCTAGCATTGTGTCCAATTACTGCTAGTATCTTTGCATCCTGTGTTAATGATTTTGCAACTTCTTTGACCACCTCTGAATTGTTGTCATCATTGACAATCTCTACTTGCAGTTGTGCGCCATTGATGCCACCGCTAGTATTGATTTGATCCTGAGCTTGGGCCACACCTCGGAGGATTTCTTGGGCAACATTCGGATTGCTACCAATGGGAACGCTGACAGCAATTTTTAAGGAAGAACCATTGCTAGCTCTGGCATTATTCAAATAGATAACAGTTTCCGGGTCATTACGATTTTGTTGCAGCGCCGCCTGAAATTTTTGGACAGCTTCTTGGTAATCTCCTTTAGCAAAAGCTGTAATACCTGCTTGCTTTTCGGCTGTGGTTTGCGATGTTAGTAATATCTGATTTCCTAAACTTGCACGATTGGCGATCGCTCCCGATGGCTGTGAACTTTTCCCCTTGAATAAACTAGGAAGAAACTTGTATGCACCAAACCCAATTAAGCAAAAGAGAATAATAAAAACAATGGGCGGTGGACTTGTTCTTTTGTTAGTATTTTGAGACATGATTTGTTTTCCTAATTGTGATATTATTTGAAAGCCGAGCCTTCAGCTACGCATTCCCAGGCTCTAACTGGGAACGAGAAAACGAGAAAGCCTGTAAGGACGGGTTCGCCAATCACATTAAACGGTGGGAACAGATTAAATCAACGATCTCACCTCTTTGACACATAATAAGGATATTCAGACCCTACCAAATTGGTTGTGCCTCAGCCTATTCTTACCACCGCCCACTGCATTAACCCCGATTGCCCAAGGCCTTATCCTCAGACTTGGGGTAATAATTTTTGTCAGAGTTGCGGAGCTCCCCTGCGGCTGCTAAATCGCTATATTCCTTTACAACGCCTCGGAATTGGGGGTTTTGCAGCGATTTACACTGTCTGGGACTTGCAGAGTCAGACAGAACGAGTACTCAAAGTCCTGCTCGAAAATTCCCCCAAAGCTTTAGAATTGTTCGAGCAAGAAGCGTGGATGTTAGCGAGTTTACGCCATCCAGGGATACCCAGAATCGAGCCTGACTGTTATTTTCACTTAGAACTCCGAATTGTCTCAAATCAAGGGAATTACTCGCAACGCCGCCTCCCTTGTCTGTTGATGGAAAAAATTCACGGCAAAACTTTACAGGATATTCTCGACGATCGCCCTCAAGGGTGTCCAGAGGCGTGGGTATTTAGTTGGCTAACTCAAGCAGTGGAGATTTTGCAGGAGTTGCACGATCGCAATATTATTCACCGAGACATTAAGCCTTCTAATTTAATGCTCAGGGAGGAAACTGGGCAATTGGTGATGATTGATTTTGGGGGGGCGAAACAGGTAGGGGTGGATGCAGTTAATAAAGGGAGTTTGAGTTCGACGCGACTAATTTCTCCAGGTTACAGTCCTCCAGAACAAATTGTCGGGGGTGCGGTTGGGCCTGCTGCGGATTTCTATGCTTTGGGCCGGACTTGCATTAACTTATTAACTGGTAAATATCCGGCGGATCTTGAAGATCCTTTAACTGGCGAGTTGCGATGGCGACATATTGCGCCTCATAGTCAGAGTTTGGCTAATTTATTGGATGATATGGTGCGATCGCAGGCGCGGGAACGTCCGGTAAATGCGGATCAAATTCGCGATCGCCTCGCTAAAATTTCTTTAAGCCAGAATTCGCAGACTTCGATCGTTGCTGTAGGTCAAGGCGTGCTCAATTTTTCCTGGGAAGTGTTGGGGACGGTAGCTGAAGGGATTGGAAGTTTAACTGTTTTACTGTTCAGCGCGATCGCGCAGACAGTGGTAGCCTCTCTAGATACTGCTTGGGAAATGGTACTGGGCGGACTGGGTGGAAGTGTAGGGGCGATCGGTGGCTTGATTTTGGCTTATTGGTCGCCTTTTGGCCCACAGTTGGCGAGTTTGCTTAATCAGGGATTGCACGAGCTCGTACCCGATCTTACCTTCAATGTCGGGGTAGAGGTGTTGCTGTTTGGATGTGCTGGTTTGGGAACTGCTTTCGGTTTGACGGATGCGGGAGGATTTCGCCAGCGTCGCCGGTATTGGATGGCCGGTTTGACGGGAATGCTGGGCTATGGATTGGGGGGGTTGTGTTGGGCGAGTGGGATAGATGAGATGATGTTAGTAGGGGCGATGGCGATCGCATCTCTGACCTTGGGAATGGGTTTGCGTAGCCATCATGGGGTACACACTTTCGTGGCCGCGATCGCACCTTTTGCTGTGTTTGCTAGCTTCAAAACCTTTAATTTTTTCCCTGATAGTTTCTTGCGCTTCCTTTTACTGGCTCATTCTCAACCCAATTGGTTACAATTTTGGGGAAGCATAGCCTTTTTTGGCTTAATGGGAAGTGCGATCGGATTGTGTTTGGGCGCGAGTCATTATTTAATTGTTCCTTTATTGCGGTGGTTGGGATGGCGCTAGATTGTTAATTGTTAATTGTTAATTGTTAACTGTTAACTGTTAACTGTTAATTAAGAGCAGCACATACTCAATTAAAAAATGCTATAGATAAGATCGTATCCCCATAAAAACTAGGAAATAAAAATGGGCAGAGTTACAACCACCATCACCGTTACTAACCATATAGACGAGATTTTAGCAGAAAGAGGGTTTATTGCTCTAGAGCAAATCCGCTCTATTACTCTCGATAACGTTTTAGTGGATACAGGAGCGACTAGACTGTGTTTGCCAGCAGATATTATTAGTGATTTGGGTTTGCCTATGACTGGAGAAATTCAAGGGGAGACAGTAATTGGCAACAGGATGTTTCGCGTTTTTAAGGATATCACTCTTTCCGTCGCAGGGCGACAAGGGTTATATAATTGTGTGGAACTTCCCGCAGGTCAAGAACCTTTACTCGGTCAAATTCCCTTAGAAGATTTAGGCTTAGAACCAGACTTGAAAAATCAAGTGCTGAGGATATTGCCCGCAGAGGGAAAACAAAGCTATATCAGAGTGTAAATTTATGCCAACAACTCCCTATTATAGCAATCGCTTTCGTCGGTTAGGACACTTGCTCATTACTTCCACCCTTGATTCTATTCCCTTCTTCCCCTTCTTCTTCTTCTTCTTCCCCTAGCCCCTAGCCCCTAGCCCCTAGCCCCTATTTAGTAAGTTAATGCCAGTCACTATTAACCAATTAATTCAATCTAAACAGCAAGGTCGTCAAATTGTAGTTTTGACGGCCTACGATTTCGCTATTGCTGAACTCTTAGATCGAGCAGGTGTTGATATTATTTTAGTAGGCGATTCTCTGGCAATGGTAGCATTAGGCTATGAAACAACTCTGCCAGTAACTCTCGATGAAATGATCCATCACGCGAAAGCGGTTCGTCGCGGAGTTAAGGAAGCGTTAGTTGTGGTGGATTTGCCTTTTTTAAGTTATCAAGAAAGTCCGCAACAAGCGATGCACTCAGCGGGGAGGGTGTTGAAAGAAACGGGGGCGCAAGCGATAAAGTTAGAGGGGGGAAACCCGGCGATCGCGCAAACAGTTTCTCAGCTAACATTAGCAGGAATACCCGTTATGGGCCACGTTGGTTTAACTCCGCAGTCGGTACACCAACTGGGTTATCGGAAACAGGGGAAAACGGCTGAGGCGAGTGAGAGAATTTTAGGGGAAGCGATCGCGCTTCAAGACGCGGGGGCTTTTGCGATCGTATTAGAGCATATTCCGGCGGATTTAGCGGCTCAAATTAGTCAAAAGTTAGTAATTCCTACTATTGGCATTGGGGCGGGGCCTGATTGTGACGGTCAAGTTTTGGTAATTAATGATTTGTTGGGGCTTTCTGTGCGGTTGCCTCCGTTTGCGAAGGCCTATACTAATTTGCGGGAAACTATTACTGAGGCCGTGCAGAATTATGCAATGGAAGTTAGAGAGGGGAAGTTTCCTGAGTGAGTTTTGATATGGTGTGTTGTGGATTTATGTTTAATTAATTTCACGTATTATATCATTTTTAAAGACCTGTAGGGGCGGGTTCGCCAATAGCTAAAAGCGTAGCGGAAAGACTAAAAAACCCGCCCCCACCCCACGATTAATCCGGGGCGGGTTTTGTGAATTTATCGTTTTTATTACAATATTTTGGCGAACCCGCCCCTACCGGATTTATGTTTAATTAATTTCACATATTATATCATTTTCAAAGACCTGTAGGGGCGGGTTCGCCAATAGCTAAAAGCGTAGCGTAAAGACTCAAAAACCCGCCCCCACCCCACGATTAATCCGGGGCGGGTTTTATAGATTTATCGTTTTTATTACAATATTTTGGCGAACCCGCCCCTACCGGAATTATTTATCTTTGCGAGAATTTTTTAACCATATCAACGCCCATACCAAAACTGGGATAAAACCAATTAATAAACTCCAAAAAACTGATTGTGTAAAAGGATGTATACTGCCAGCATTTTTATCCCAAGGCATTAACAAAGGTAGTTCAGGTTTTATCAACCCATAGCTGGTAGCAACAATACCGGCGGCTGCCATTCCTCCGCCAACAACTCCAATGGTAATATTTAAGTTGCGACTGCTAATAGTATCTTGTTCACTGCTTTTTCTGTCCGCTTCTATTTGTTCAATCTCTACCATTCCTCGGATATTAGCAATCATTTCTTGAAATAAATTCTGACTAGCAATCAAGTAATTTAAGTCTACCTTGATTTGTTCCTGATATTTATTTTTACTTACCTCAGCGAATTTATCTAAAAACTGTAACTTATCCGATTGAAATTGTAAATCTTGAATAGTTGCTAAAATTTGAACATAGTTTTCCGTGTTAGTAGTGATAGTATTGATACATTCGCTAATATCCCGCAAACATCGGCTATAGTCAAACCCTAATATTCTAACTTCTGCAAGTAATTTCTTTAATGCTTCCAGCCTTGCAACTGCATCATTTTGATTATCAATTGCCTTAAATTCGCTTTGTTTTGCATCAAGTTTAGCAGCAATTGCTTTGCCGTGTTGATACCAAGATCGAGAACGGTAATAAGAAAATAAAATCTTGTGACGGTATAATAGTAAGCGATGAAAATAAGGATTAAAATCTGTAGTAAGAGCTTCGACAGTCTTAGGATTACAGTTAAGCCATACTAAAATATGATGTCTTTTTGTAGGGTCAAGTTCTCCGTTATCATACTCGTAAATGGGACTACCAAACAAAACTCCCTTTTTAATCTGTTCGGGTTGAGGTTGAATTTGATTTTGTAGTAAATATTGAAAGCATTGTTTAGCTAGTTCTTTATTACAAGAAATATCGTCTATTGTTTCCGCGTAAAATAATAACGTTTGCCCAGTAGAAGGCCGAATAAATTCGGGTAAAAGACATCCTTCAATATTGAGTTTTCCTAATTCACTAACTGGCAAAATTTGGTTAGGATAAAAAACAGTTAAATCTGCGCTATAGGTATCGTGAAACCGAACTGGATAAATGGTTAATTCTAAGCCATTATCTTTTTTATTAAATTTAATGGTTTCTTCTTTAAGCAATCTTTGAAAAGAAGGATTTTCCTCTTCGGGATTTATCAATAAAGGGATAAAAGATTTAAGATCGTCAACCCCAAATTTTCCCACAACTTCGTCCAAGTTTGTCCACAAATTCAAGGCATTATCTGCTAATTTTCCCGCTTCTTTGTCCGCATCATTGCGTAATTGAAAAGTGTAGAGGGTAATGCTAGGATTTTTAAGTTGTAGTTCTTGAGTCATTATTTTTCCGATAGTCCGACAGGGGTTAAAACCCCTGTCTCAAAGATCAAGTCCTCTGAAGAGGACTAAGAAGAATTTTAAATTAATTAGTCCTCTTCAGAGGACTTAAACTATTAGACAGGGGTTTTAACCCCTGGCGGGTTTCAGTTTAAGTTGACACGCCTTGGGTAAGGCCTAAGTCCCTACTGATTTGGGTTAGTATCCGCTGGTGATTTCGGAGGTAAACTCGACCTTTCCTGATTTTCTTTTAACCTTTCATCTGATTCTCTCACAACTTGATCTGAAGGATTGCTACTGGTTCCTCTAGCCGCCGCCGTACAGATTTTATTAGCAACAGCCTCCTCTATTTTAGGACGAGATTTACACCATAATTTAAACCTTTCGGCAAGTTCTTCTGCTGTTTCACCGGGACGAGAATATAATTCAGTAAGTGCGTCTTTGTGTTCTGCAAACAAGCGAGGATGATTGGTTTCTAAAGCTTTATAAAATCCTTCAATAACTTCTTCTGGTGTCGCATTTTCAGGAATTGACATAATGTTAAAAATCTCCTCTATGGTGATAATTTCTAATTTTAAACTTGAGGTTTCGCCAATCAGGGTAAAGCCCGCCCAATCGGAAGGACTGGAATATTCATCATTTTTTTTCGTCCCCAACATAGCATGGCGCAAGGCCGCCCCGCGATTTTCCCCATTAGCTAAATTCTGATAAAATTGAGTCATCAAAACCTTAGCGGCCGGTGCGCCAATATTCCACAGGGAAACGATTAAACTGGGAACTCCTGCGAGAATAAAACAGCGCGATAACCCAATAATTCCATCGCCGGTAATTGTGCCTTTGCCGGTGCTACAGGCACTCAATACTACTATCTCACAATTGAGTTCTTTATCAATAATTTCAGCGGCATTTAACGCCCCATCATCACCATCGGCAGGGGCTAAAACAATTGTGCCGGGAATCCGCCCTTTAGCAATTTCATCGGGTTTATATTCGTCTAAAAGTCCGTGGGCGAAAATGTGGACGATGCGCGTTTCTAGCATTCCGTTGATGACGGCAACTTTGGTGGCTTTGTCTCCCGTGATGGCGGTGGTTTCTAAGATGGTGGCGATGCTTTCGGCTGCTGCTTCCATAAATGGATAGGGACGCAGTTTATAAGGATCTGCTTGGAAGTTTTGGTGTAAGGTTGGTTCAGCTACTACTAGGGCTTTTTGCCGGGTTTCTCGCCTTTGCCGATCTTGCGCGTGGGTGTGTTTTAAGACTTCGATGGATGGGGCGATTAGGGGTGTATAATCTTCGATGAAATAGCGTCCTTGGGGGTTTTGTAAGGCGGCAAAGGGTACTAAAAATAGGGCATAATGGGGGATGAAAATCACGGGGGATTCGGGATCTCTGGGTAACAAGTCGGCTATGGGTGCGATCAGGATTTCATGGAGTAATTGCAATAGGGGAAAGTTGGATTGTGTGTCTCTTTTGTCGTCGGTTTCTATTTCAATTCTGTTTTGATTGCTGTCTTTTTCATCGACACCAATGGAAACCCGCGCTTTGAGGATGATTTCTTGGAGATCGTTGAGAGATTTCTGGCGAGATTCTAAGGGGGTTAAGTTGGCGCGGCGAAATTCAATGTTTCCTGTGGGCTGAATTACCCAGATATAAATGCCTTCAGTAACTATTGAATATTCAACGAGGGTGGCGTTTTGATTTTGGGCAACTTGCTGGATATCAGAAATTGTTAGATAATCTGTAATTTCCTCAGCTTTTTCTCCCTTTTCTGGTTCTGAGGTTTGCCGTCTCAGTAACTCGATAAAAGCACGAGTGCGCCCCCTTTCGGAAAATTCTAAAGCTTCGGTAAGTTTATCTTGGGCAACTAACACTTCTTGCATTAGCCGATAGGAAGATCGCTGGGTTTCAAAAATTGAGACTATATCACTATCATCTCTTAAATTGGTTCGTAATTCTTCCCAAGTTATGATAGCTTGTCGTAGGATTTCTTCGGCTTCTGGGAATTGATTGATTCTTTGCAGAGTTACGCCGAGATTATTCAGGGAAGTTGCCTCTCCCTCGCGATCTCCTATTTCCCTGGCAATGGCTAAAGAATGCTGGTGGTAGTCTATAGCTAACTGGTATTGCCCTAATGATTTATAGGCAATTCCCAGATTTCCCAGAGAAATTGCCTCTCCCTGGCGATCTCCGATTTCCCTCTTAATGGCTAAAGAATGCTGGTGGTAGTCTATAGCTAACTGGTATTGCCCTAATGATTGGTAGGCAAGTCCCTGATTTCCCAAAGAATTTGCCTCTCCTTGGCGATCTCCGATTTCCTTCTTAATGGCTAAAGACTGCTGCTGGTAGTCAATCGCTTTCTGGAATTGCCCTAATGATTGGTAGGCATTTCCCAGATTTCCCAGGGAAGTTGTCTCTCCCTGGCGATCTCCGATTTCCTTCACAATGGCTAAAGACTGCTGGTGGTAGTCTATAGCTAACTGGTATTGCCCTAATGAATGGTAGGCATTTCCCAGATTTCCCAGGGAAGCGGTCTCTCCCTGGCAATATCCGATTTCCCTGGCAATGGCTAAAGACTGCTGGTGGTAGTCTATAGCTAACTGGTATTGCCCTAATGAATGGTAGGCATTTCCCAGATTTCCCAGGGAAGCGGTCTCTTCCTGACGATATCCGATTTCCCTATTAATGGCTAAAGACTGCTGATAGTAGTCTATAGCTAACTGGAATTGCCCTAATGATTGGTAGGCAAGTCCCTGATTTCTCAGGGAAATTGCCTCTCCTCGACGATATTCTATTTCTCTGGCAATTGCTAAATTTTGCTGGTGGTAGTCTATGGCATTATGGAATTGCCCTAATGATTGGTAGGCAATTCCCAGATTTCCGAGGGAAGCTGCCTCTCCCTGGCGATATCCGATTTCTCTGACAATCACTAATAACTGCTGGTGGTAGTCTATAGCTAACTGGAATTGCCCTAATGATTGATAGGCAATTCCCAGATTTCCGAGGGAAGCCGCCTCTCCCTGGCGATATCCGATTTCTCGATAAATTGTTAATGCCTGTTCCCAAGATGCCAAGGCCTCTCGAAACCGGCTTTTTCGATAAAGGTTAATCCCTTGAATCAATAACCTATAAGCTTCTTCTTCCTTTTGTGTACTCATCTCGCCATCATCCATCCTGACTATAAATATATTATGCCACAGCCACAAAAAACCACAAAGCACGGACAATACCAGATCGTCCGTTCAATTAGCATCAAATAGCCAGCTATATTTACCTTAAATTCAATCCAACTTCAAAGAATTAACCGGCACTTCATCCCAAGAATTAACAGTCCGCAATCTAGCAATCCAACCTTGTGTTTTTTGCAACTCCGTCAAATTCTTCTCAAAAGACTCGTGACAATGCTTTGCTTGACCAGAATTGAATCCAATTGAGAGAATCCTGTAATTACTACTTGATTAGACTGCGCGATTTCCTACTAAACTCATCCAAAAAAATACTAATCTCCCCTCATTTCCTGTGCCAATAATTCCTCTAATAACGGTACTAGAGGAGGTAGATCCTCAGAGATAGTTCTCCAAAGCCGATCTAAATTGACTTGAAAATACTCGTGAGCCATCACATTTCTCATGTCACCCATTAAACGCCAAGGAATCTGCGGATAACGAGACTTAATTTCATCATTGACATTAACAGAAGCTTCACCAATAATGATAAAGTTGTAAAGAATCCCTTGCAAAATCAGTTCTTCTATGCTCTCAAATTCCGTAAAATTTATTCCAGTAATAACTCCTTGAATACGAGCGATCGCATCCAAAATATCCTGAATTCGTAAAGGCCATTCTCTAGAGGGCACGGATCGCCTCCTTGAGAATAGGTTCCCGCAAATGTTCCCTCAAAGCATCCTCTGTTCCTAAGTCAATGGCGCATCCCAATATATCTTCTAAATAGTGCTGTACCCTAAATAGTTGAAATAGCCCGCCTGGTTGAGTAAACTCCACTAAAAAGTCTACATCACTATCGGGTCGCGCTTCATCCCGCGCCACTGAACCAAACAAATCTAAAGACTTTACCCCCAAACCTTTTAAGTTATCCTTGTGGGCGGCTAAAATTGCTAATACATCTTCCCGTTTCATTATTACTTTTACCGCTCCTTTACCTATATTTTAACCCTTTTGACATTCTGTCAGCCAGTATATCAATTCCGGCTGTGCCAGAATTGATATAA
>NZ_CACA01000256.1:0-7075 GCF_000180455.1 Kamptonema sp. PCC 6506 | reverse complement strand
CCCCGCCCCCCCGCTCCCTCGCTCAAGAGCTCTCTCTCTATTCCTCAGAAAAAATATTGGCTCAATCTGTCGTATCACCTGCTAACGACCCAAACCAAGGTCGCCAAGTCTCTTTAAATGGTAACACTTTCAGGGCAGCTTGGAGCCAGCAGGCTATTGGTGGGACTTCTAGCGTCCGCACTTGGATTGCTGATGTTAGCTTGATGGAAATAGCTGGCATTGAACTATTAAACTCTGGTGATGCTACTAAACAGCCGGTGCAGTGGTTTTCCCAATCTCAAACAGATGGTCTTGCGACTCGTTTAACTCCTCAATACCGCTATTTAGATATTACAGATTTTGCCAAAAAAGTTGGCTGGCAAATCTCCGCTGATGGTAATACGCTCAAAATCTCCACCCAACCAGCAAAATTAACAGCAATTCGGGTGGGAAAACAAGAATGGGGCGATCGCATTGTTCTAGATTTAGATCGTCCCACTTTCTGGCAACTCACCTACGTAGAACCACCACCTAGAACCCCAAACCCAAAGCCTAAAGACACTTCAGACGATCCCACAAAACCAACAGGTAGAGATACGCCAGACGATCCCACAAAACCCCAAACACCGAAACCAACACCCCAAGTACGAACTCAGGAATGGCTAATTACAGTTGATGCTGTACTCGATCGCGCCCTTATAGCGCGTACTTTGGGAGCGGGTAAACATCTACAATCTCTCAAGGTAGAATCATCGACTAACCAAACTAAGATCCGAGTTAATATTCCCTTGGGTTGGCGGCCTCTAGTTTTTACCCTGGGAAATCGCGTAGGCGTAGCCAGCCGTAGGCATCGCTTAGTCATCGACATCCGCCCCGATTCTTTGGTAGAAAGAGATATTCTTTGGGCTCCCGGATTGCGGTGGCGATCGCAATACCGTAACTTAGGTAATTCTAAATTTCCCGTAGTCTGGCTAGAAATCAATCCCCGCCAGTCTGGATTGAAAATTAGACCAATTCTAAGTAATCCCCCAACTGACACCGGTACTGCACCTTTATTACAAACAGCCGAACTCTCCAACGTCGCTGCTGCTATCAATGCAGGATTTTTTAACCGGATTAATCGCCTAGCCTTGGGAGCAATTCGGCGAGATAATCAGTGGTTATCGGGGCCGATTTTGAACCGAGGTGCGATCGCTTGGAATGATAACGGAGACATCAAAATTGGGCGCTTGAGCCTGCAAGAAAGCTTAATTACCTCAAAAGGAGAGCGTTTAGCGATCGCTCACCTTAATAGCGCCTACGTCCAAGCTGGCATTGGTCGCTACACTGCTAAATGGGGAACAAGTTACACCCCTTTCTCCGATGGCGAAATTATAATCACAGTCCAAAACGAACAAGTTATTAGCCAATCTCCCGGAGGTACAGCAGGGAAAACCTCATTTCCCATTCCTGCTAACGGCTATTTACTGACCCTGCGTTCTAACCCGACAATAGCCAATCAGATCCCTGTCGGGACAAGCTTGCGCCTGGAAACTGCCACAGTTCCGGCCGATTTTAACCGCTATCCTTATATTTTGGGCGGCGGCCCCGTGTTGGTGCAAAACAGTCAAGTTTTCCTAGATGCCAAAGCCGAAGGATTTAGCGATGCTTATGTTAAGCAAACAGCTATTCGCAGTGCAGTTGCGATCGCTGCTAATGGGAATTTGTTAATTGTTGCCATTCACAACCGCGCCGGAGGTGCGGGGGCTACTTTTAGGGAGATTGCCCAAATCATGCAGCAAATGGGCGCTGTTGACGCTTTGAATTTGGACGGCGGTAGTTCTACAAGCCTTTATTTAGGAGGTCAACTCATCGATCGGCCGCCTCAGACTGCTGCTCGCGTTCATAATGGTATTGGAGTGTTTATTCAGCCTTAGAACGGTTTTCAAAAGGTTTTAAATCGTAGGACTTACGCACGTTTCATGTAACATCGATGCAGCCAACCCTATCGGTCTATGAGGATTATCGCTCTCGATCGCCACAATTGATGCACTAGGCAAGTCCAAGCACAGTTGGAGGCTCCGAGCGCTTAACTCCGGTTGCTTCATCCTACGCTTTAAGAGTCTTCACAGGATAGTTGCGATCGTGACGCTCCACATAAACTAGCGAGCCAGTCCATCCCTATTGAGCCTAACGATCGCTCCCGTCGAGCTCGCGTTTATTACTACTTCCTTGGTATGTACATTTTAATGCGCTGCCGCTAATATTGAAGTCAGCATGATTTTACATCCAAGCAAACTTAAGGGAGGAGCAAAACATGGTTAACAAAGTTAAAAAGTCTGAGTCTGAATGGAAAGAGCAGCTCACCCCGGAACAGTTTCATGTCACCAGAAAAAAGGGTACAGAAAGAGCTTTTACAGGTGAATATCACGATCTAAAACAGGCTGGTATTTACAAATGCGTCTGCTGCGGCAATGACCTGTTTAGCTCAGAAACTAAGTACAATTCTGGTACTGGGTGGCCAAGTTTCTATGATACCATCAATCAAGAAAATGTGAAATCCGAATCAGACAATACTTTGTTTATGCGCCGTACAGAGGTGCTGTGTGCTGCCTGTAACGCTCATCTGGGTCATGTATTTAATGACGGCCCCAAACCGACTGGACTGCGATATTGCATGAATTCAGCAGCACTTAAATTCGTTCCTAACAAGTAATATATTAGGGTGAAGGCTGACCCAGTGGAGCTTTTTTGGCGACAGAATCTAGTTTAGGAGATATTCATAGTAATAACTTTAGTCATTTCTAATAATTGAATGACTAAAGTTATTACTATTTTAGACATTGGTAAGTAATAATTAAAGCTATTAGTACCCACAATAGCGATATATTAAGTTGAGGAGAGTAGGGTGAGGGTAGCCACAATTTATATTTTTTTACGACAAATATAGTTTACTAACATTGTCCACCCTACCAGGCTACTGTAGCGATTTTATCTCAACAGAGCCTATAGATTATTTTAGGGACGTTCAATCGCACCTTTTTTAGAGAGTGCAGCAATCATCTGACGTTTGACGGCCTTTGCCCAATCATCAAACTCAGAACCATTAATACTATTGCTCTGAACTTGGTCAAGAAGCGGAGTCTTCAATTCCTTGCGTATTTGGGTATTCATTAGAATTTCCTGGTAAACAGACTGGCGACCATTGCTTATAGGTAATTTATATCTTAGCTTGATTATATAGTTTAATTCAAGTCAAACTATGCACTAACTACATCAGCTTCATGCGATTTATGAATGGAATTATTAAAAAAGATTAAATGTATATTGGTATACATAGAATCAGGGGTAATTTATTCTTAAATATCTCATTTCATCCTGCGGAGGGATTGTATATCCCGCTTCTTAATTCTTTATCTTAGTCTAAATCCTTTTGCTGTTCATGACTCATGCAGGCTCCCAGTAAGCCGAGTTACGGATACTTTTACGTAAGTCCCGATCCTATCTATTTTTCAAATTGCCCGATCCGCAGGTATAGCAGGAGGCAGCAGGCAGGAGGAAAATGCAATACTAGAAATGGTTTGGGGGATGGAAAATGTCCTGAGCGTTGTGGCAGTTGCTAGACATTTATCCGAGCTGTGGTGTACTGCATAAAATATGAACCCTCAAATTGCTCAGCTAGTCTACTAGGACGGGCAAGTATTGAGAGTTCGGATTAAGTGAAAACGGGTACGGCAGGGCTCGAACCTGCGGCAGGCGGATTAGAAATCCGCTACTCTATCCAACTGAGTTACGCACCCAACATTTTTGAGCCAACCAATCTTATAGATATAAATCGATTATATCTTAGCTTGCGTCATAGTCAAACCACTAATTCGGAAAAAATGGGCACAGAGGGAAAAGGGACTCACAGAGGTTGGCAGCAAATTTACAGACCAAACTAGATCATTAAAGCATAGATTAAGATAGGGTGTTAGTTAAAGGGAGTTAGCTGAGCGGCTGCGTCCAGATGGGCGATCGCAGCTTAGCCAAACCCACCCATCAGTCGTCAGCAGGTAGCAACTCACGCCATGCGTGAGTACAATGACTTGCAAAGCACCCCCGGCCATGACAGGAGTCAAATCGCAGTGTCATGTTTATTCTGAAACGACAGGATGTCGAAATCACCAGCTTTCAACATCCAAAACGGGATCAGCAGATCCCAATTCTCAATTATCAGGGGCAGACCTTTCGCCTAATCAGCGCTTTCAACGGCAAACAAGCAGAAGAGGCCAGAGCCTTGTGGCGGGATCTAACCGACAATCGAGGCAAAGCCTGCGTTTTGCTAGAAGAGCCGGATAGATATAGCGTCTGGGGAAAAGTCCGTTTAGATCAGCTTGCCAGTGAAGAACCAGTCGGCTCCGAAGCCAAGGCTCCACTATTCGCACAAGCTTGTCTGCTGCTGCTCCAAGCTGTTTACTTCGACGTTGAAGACCTTTTAGGTGCTCGGCAAGCCGCATCGTTTCAGAAAGATATCGCTAAGGTATTTCAGCAGGGGAACTTCCCGCACGCAGACTCCCCAGATGCGGTCAAAAATTTGCTAACCGTCGATCCACTCCACAGCCTCAAAATACCTTCTTGGCAAGAGCAGCACCTCAATACCTTACTGCAAGAACTCCATAGGCTGGGCAAGTCCTATTTTGGCAATACCACCTTTGCCGAAGGAGTCAACGAAATCTTGCAAGATATGCCAGCAGGCGATCGCTCCCAGTTTATCGCTTGGTTGAAACAATCTCCCCTTGCCAAACTGTGGACACAATAAAAAATCTTTGATAATTCCACCGCAGGCGGCACCAATATGCAACGCTGGATGACAGACTTGTATAGAAAAGCCCAACTGTTCAGGCAGTTTCACTCCCACTTACATTTTCTGCAATTCAATTGCTAATTATGTCTCTTGAACCCCTATGAGCAGCACTTCAGAAAAGTCATCTACTTCTCCATCCTTCCTCTCAGCTCAGACTCTCGTGATTTTGGGAGTTGTTTGGGCTGTATTGGCACTGTTGTTCTTTCTGCTGTTCAGCGTCCCCCTTTCTCAGGAGGAAGGACTGCCCCTTTGGTACTCCATCGGCACCTATATTTTTGAATGCGGGGCTTATCTAGGAGCAGCTTTAGTCTGTTTTAGAAACTGGCAAAGCCCTCAAATGGTCAGTGGGCGTAATGTCTGGCTAGGCATTGGTCTGGGGATGCTGTTCTACTTTCTAGCAAATGTGGTATTTGGCGTTTGGGAGTTATATTTTGGACTTGACCCCGATATCTCCCCAGCCGATGTCTTCTATGTAGGCAGTTACGTGGCACTGATCTGGGGCATGGTTCTAGCTGTTACTTCCAAGCGTTTGAATCTAGAAGTTTGGCAGTGGGGGTTGTTGGGGGGAATTGCCATAATTGGTATTGCTATAGCTTCCTGGGTTGCGGCCCCTGACTTTTTCAAGGCCCAATTTGGTTTGGGTTCTGCACCTGCGCCCCAAGTGGAAACAGTTGCCACACCTGAGCTGAAAGCTGCAAAAGCTCCGGGACTGACAGATTCAACTAACCCAAAACCACAAACATCCGCAGCCGCTGCAACTGACCCAGAAGCTGAAGCCGAAGTCGAAGAAAAATCAAACGCACCAGCTTGGGTTCAGGCCCTTGACGTACAGCTCACTCCCTATGCTTATTGGGTGAATTTGTTTTACATCATTGGCGACGTTTTTCTGCTAATTATTGCTACAGCTCTACTCCTTGCCTTTTGGGGCGGGCGTTTTTCCCAATCTTGGCGCATGATTGCCGCCGCCACTTTTTCCCTTTACATTGCAGATATGTACTTCAAGTGGCGCGATACTCAGGCTGAAGGTGATTATCAAAGTGGCAGCTTGCTTGAAGTATTTTTTGTCTTCAGCGCTATCCTATTTGGTGTTGGAGCTATTTTAGAACATGACATCTCAACCCGTTCTCGCCAGAGTAGGCGCGGGCGGCGGTCAGCTTAGGGATTTTTGAGTGCAGAATTTTTCGATTAGCCGCTAGCGATAGGTTTCTCTGGAAATACTCAAATCTTAAATCTCAAATCTAAAATCTAAAATACAGCGCTTTGACGCTGCACGCCCTCCCGTCTCTTTGCTTGGAAACTCGGCATGATGCCTACAAAACTCTCCGAATCTGACAAACACGAAATCCTTGGACTGTATAGACACTCCGAGGAAAATACTATTACCCTAGCTAAGCGCTATGGGGTGAGCAGTTCTACCGTCAGGCGTATCCTCCAGAGCGCTTTGTCAGAGGCAGAATACGATGCCCTAGTCCACCAAAAGCAAAAGCGTTTGCCTCATTCCCAAAGCAGTATTTCCCAGCCGATAGCGCCGGATGTTGATGAATCAGCAGATACCAATCTCTCTGAGTCTGTATATCCCGGCGCTTCTGACCCAATCCCGAACTCAAAGCTCATCCGCAAGCGCACGAGAGCTACCCCTGAAACCCGTGCGAAGATTGATGTCCGAGAAGTTATACCTCGGCGTTTGGATGTTTCTGAGTTGCCAGAAGAGGATGCGCCAGAGTTTGTGGATGAGGATTATGGTGCTGGGGCTAGGAATTTAGGCGAAATGCTTGGAGATGAAGGGCCTCTAGAAGCTGAAGAGTTTAGTGATTTTGACGAGGATGAGGATGAGGAAGATGATGATGATGATGATGATTTAGATGATTTCGGCTCAGATGATTTGGAAGACGACGATTTTGAGGGGATGGCAAACTCTCGCCCCGGAGTTTCTATACAGCTTCGGAGTAAAACTTTGCTTCAAGTTTTGCCGCTAAGTGAAGCGTCTCTTCCTAAAATCTGCTATTTGGTAGTTGACCGTGCTGCGGAATTGATTACTCGGCCTCTGAAAGCTTTTGGCGAACTCGGACAGATTCCTCCTGAAGAAATTAGAGAGAAAACTCTGCCAGTTTTTGACAATCACCGAGTAGCCCGCCGTTTTTCGACCCGAAACCAGCGTGTTTTTAAAGTACCTGATGGCCAGTTGCTACAAAAAACTGCTCCCTATTTACAAGCAAAGGGGATTACTCGGCTATTGATTGATGGTCAAGTATATTCACTTTAATTGGTAAT
>NZ_CACA01000257.1:0-21807 GCF_000180455.1 Kamptonema sp. PCC 6506 | reverse complement strand
ACCTTGATTCAGCAACGCCTATTCAACAACTGCCGCTATCGGATTGTGGGGAGAATAATCTAAAAATTCCCAGTGAAGTAACTGGGGTAAGTCAGTTTCTAACCACTGGTCAATTGTGAAATCCCAATATCTATGAGTCCCACCAGTTGAGTCGGTAGACTCATCCAGATCCCACTGAATTGTAGTTTTACCTGTCAGTTGCAACGTGCGACTGCGATCGAAGTCTAGAAAAACTAACCCAGCTAGAGGATTAATAACCAGGTTTCCCAGGGTATTAAACATACTGTTTCCAGCGTAATCGGGAATGCGAAGCGATCGCGCATTTAGAATCTGGACAAAGCCGGGATTTCCCCCGCGATGAGAGGCATCAACCCCACGAGTTGGGTGGGCGCTGGCAACAAATAGAGTATCGGCCGATCCAATCCAACGCTGCTGTTCAGGTGTTAGGGATTGTCCAAATTGTGCCTCAGAACCTTGTTTTGCAGCCGTTAAATCGAAATTCGGAACAAGCTGCCGTCGCTGAATGTACTTGGGGCAGTTGGGATAGGATTCTACAACATTTAAACGTAAGCGATCGCTTGCTTGTTGAGCGATCGCGCCATTAATCCGCCACCGACGGCGACTGGCAAGTTCGATCGCCAGCATTCCGATCTGATTTTCAGCCTGGATGTTTGCCCAGAAAGGATCGTGAGGATTAATCATAGCTTGGGTTAAGTCAAATGCGATCGCCTGCGGATCGACAGGTTTAACAAAACCAGGCAACCCAAACAACACCGATGCCCAAACTTTCTGCGCTGCATCCACACTGCCCAGAACAATCATGCGTTGCTGTTCGATGAATTTGATTGCATTTTGGACAATTGTATCCCCAATGATTTGCCCATTTTGTTGGGCTGCTATCTCTTCGCCAACCCGTTGCTGTGCGTGCAGTTCGCCTTCGTGGAAAGGGCTTTCAAGTCGCATAGATATACCCTCCAAATCTTGTTAAAACACAGAAATAATAAAATGATTTCTAGACACTAATTTGAATCAAAAACTAACCATAAAAATCCTCATCTAATATCTGCTCAACAGAAAATGGACAAACATTAGGATATTCACTTACATCAGGAATCCGCACCCCTAAAGCCGCAAATTTACCTTCCTTAATTGCTAACTTATAAGCTTGAGGATAAGCTTTATCAATCGCTTCCACAAGAAAACCTTTTAAAGAAGGTGTATCTTCTAAACTGCTCAAAACTCGTTGGCGATGTTCAATAATAGAATTATACCAACTCATTTTCATAGTATCGGGAGCATCAAATTGTACCTTCACCTTCAGCAAATGAGCCAACAAAATCATTAAATTACTTTTGAGTGCATTCTGCTCCGATTTACCCAAGCCATTCAATTCCTCAATCAAATGTTCAATATCGAGAGATTCAAATTGACGATTTTTGAGATGCTGAATCGTGGCATCAATCCAGATTTGAAAATCTTTTTCATAGAGAGGTTCAAGCATTACCATTAATCACATAATAATCGATAACTATATAATAACCTACACAACTCATTAGCATCGTCAAGCGCCCGATTGACCTGAGCAACCAAACCAGTTAAGTTAAATGGGCATCGCGAATCCGCTGCCTTACCTGAACCATCACCCCATTTACCAAGTTTTTTACCCAAAACTTATAGGTTCCGACCAAAGAAAAGCAGTGTTTTACCCCGATTGAGGGTTTAAACGAAGTATTTTGGTAAAAAACCAGGTTTCCGGGAAAATTCTTCCTTCCTGTAGTCAAGCATCGGTGAAACAACAGATTTTCTCGATCCCTGTCGGTAAATCCTGTTTTCTCTATATATATAGTGCCATAATAAATAAAGAGCGTTTAATCAATTCTCCAGTCAAAATTTCTTAACCTGTTGGTTAAATTAGATATAGCAACCGCCAAGGTGGTTAGGACATACTGGTTTTCACCAAACCCGCTTATCCTATTCCCTTCTTCCCCTAGCCCCTAGCCCCTAGCCCCTAGCCCCTAGCTATACATTTTGTTGCGAAAGTGGATTTTTTCAACTAAACGATCTAATTTGAAATTAAACAGCCCCTTAAAAACCATTAAATTCAAAGGATTTAAAATGCAGACAAAACAAGCAATTCGTTGTCCTAACTGCGGCAGTTCCGCTGCCGAACGCCACTATCATTCTACCAGCCACCTAATAGAGACTAAATGCCCTAGCTGCGACTATTTAATGATTACTTGTTCTCGCACTGGTAAAGTTGTGGAAGCCTACGCTCCCGGTCTTTATTCACGTCACTAATTTTATAGATTGTAGGGTGGGTACTGCTTAAAGAGAATTAATGCTAACAATCCTGCCCCCCTCTCCTTGTCGGAGAGAGGGGTTGGTGGAGATGTTAAACAATTTTTTGGGTAGAATTAAACAGTCTTGGTTCCAGGAAGGAGTTGCTGGTTAAGTCTTAAAATTTTAGAATGGAGAATTAAACAGCCCACTCTACCCACCATAATCTTAAACTCGCGATGCCCGTAACTGACCGCAGGCTGCATCTGCATCTAATCCGCGAGAATAGCGCACGCTAACTGCAATATGCCGCGCCTTTAAAGCCTCAACAAAAACCTTAATTCGATACTGACTTGGACGCTCGTAATCAGCTTCTGCAATCGGATTGTAAGGAATCAAATTAACATGACATTGAAAACCGCGCAAATTATCAGCTAATTCCGCAGCGTGTTCTGGCAGGTCATTCACGCCTGCTAACAGGATATATTCAACGCTCAATCTTCGGCCGGTAATCTTCACATATTCGCGGCATTCTTCCATCAATTCATCAAACCGATAATTCCGAGCGCTCGGTATTAGTTTTTCCCGCAACTTTTGATTAGAACCGTGAAGACTGACAGCGAGAGTAACTTGTAAGTGATGTTCGGCTAATAAACGGATGCGATCGCGGATTCCCACCGTCGAAATTGTAATATTTCGCTGTCCAATTCCCACATCTTCATTCAGGCACTTAACAGCCGCCACCACATTTTCCAAATTCAGTAGCGGTTCCCCCATACCCATGAATACAATATGGCTGACGCGCCGCTTAAAATCTTCTTGAACCGTTAACACCTGATCGACAATTTCATGCTTAGCTAAATGGCGCTGAAAACCACCCTTACCAGTAGCACAAAAATCGCAGGCCATCGGACAGCCAACCTGTGAAGAAACGCAAACAGTCAGACGCTTTTCTGTCGGAATACCCACAGCTTCCACAATTTGACCATCGGCTAACTTTAAAAGATATTTTACAGTTTGATCTGGAGCAACTGAGCGATGGTGAATTATTGAGCGACCGATCGGCACATTTGCCAGACTTTCGCGCCACTGTTTCGAGAAGACGGAGATTTCCGAAAGCGATCGCACGCCTTTCTCATAAATCCACTGATGTAACTGCTTAGCGCGGTAAGCAGGTTGTCCCTGCTCCTGCACCCATGCTGTTAACTCCGCAAGATTTGCGCCTAAAAGGGGCGCGGAAGAAGAGACATGGGGCGTTGGGGATTCGACAACGGGCATAGGACGGAGAAAAACTAAAAACGAACTACTACTAACTTAACTCGCTTTCACAGGACTTACGCACCCAACCACAGAAACCGGGTTTTTTGACGAAAATACTTCGCCCAGACCCACAGATGCTCTCAAAAACCGATTTCTGCGACTTCCTGCGTAAGTCCTATTTCAGTTACGCTGTTTGTTTTACGCGATCGCCCTTACACATCTAATTAACTATCAAAACTTCAGCGATTCCCACTCTTCATTTTTGGGCATTACTCGTCCCCGTGTCATCAACCACTATCCTAAAGTTCATCCGCCATCAACTAAAAATCAAGACTTACCCACGTCCAGGTCAGAAACCGGGTTTCTTTGTAGATATCTAGTTGAAAATCAGGTATTTTTCTAAGAAACCCGGTTTCTTTGTGTATTCTTTGTAGATATCTAGTTAAAAATCAGGTATTTTTCTAAGAAACCCGGTTACTTTGTCTAAGTTCTAGAAATTTGAGCGAATATTGCACTCATGTCACCGCCACAACATAAAATCAAATCTGTAGTTTCGTACAGGGTGCGCGGATCTTACAGTTTTCAACCACTATCGATTAAATTTTCATGTTGCTAAACCATCCAGCCCTACCCTTAGCCTTTCAATTTAGCTCTCCAGGCCCCATAATCTTCAGCCTGGGGCCCCTATCGATCCGATGGTACGGTCTTTTAATTGCCTCAGCAGTTTTAATTGGCGTTAACCTTTCCCAATATCTGGCCGAACGCCGCCGCATCAACCCCGAAACCATTGGCGACCTCGCGATCTGGCTAGTTGTGGGAGCGATTCCCTGTGCTAGACTCTACTACGTCCTATTTGAGTGGCAACAATACAGTCAAAATCCAGGCGATATCATTGCAATTTGGAAAGGTGGAATTGCCATCCACGGAGCTATTTTAGGCGGACTAATAGCAACTTTAATATTTTCCAAACTTCAGCAAATTTCTTTCTGGCAATTAGCAGATTTGATGGCTCCTTCTGTAATTTTAGGCCAAGCAATCGGGCGCTGGGGAAACTTCTTCAACTCCGAAGCTTTTGGAGGCCCTACAGATTTGCCCTGGAAATTGTATATACCCCCCGAACACCGCTATGGACTGCCTCAAGAATACAGACAGTTTGAGTATTTTCACCCTACTTTTCTCTACGAGTCTTTATGGAATTTAACAGTATTCGGGTTATTACTAACATTATTTTTTCAGGATTTACAGGGAAAACGCCGCCTGAAAACAGGCACGTTATTTCTAGTTTATATAGCAACCTACAGCACTGGCCGCATCTGGATTGAAGGCTTACGAACTGATAGTTTGATGTTGGGTTCGTTGCGAATTGCTCAAGTAGTAAGCTTGACAGGTATTTTTGTAGGATTGATGGGGCTAGTTTGGCTTTACTTTTTCGATCGCCCTTTGCCAGATGTTGTCTCAGTAAACCAACAGACAACCAATATTAACCGATCGCGGGATGATGCTGATACCAATAATTAAAAAAACCCTAGAGATTGGTCTCTAGGGTTCAAACCAGGGTGCATCTACCAATATTGTTTTCTGAATAAGATGCGGTTAACCCGGATCAATTACCAAAATTAGCAGAATTTTTTTGAATGAACGCGATCGATCCTACTGAGTCTCTAACACCTAGAGTTTATATAGTTGGGGCTGGCCCCGGCGACCCGGATTTATTGACAGTTAAGGCTCAAAAGTTACTGGCTAAGGCTGATGTAATTGTATTTGCCGATTCCCTGGTACCTAAGCAAATTCTACAGGGTGTCCGCCCTGATGCTGAGATTATCCAAACTGCGAATAAGACACTGGAAGAGATTTTAGCGATCGTGGTGGAACGAGTGCGATCGCAACTTTCAGTCGTCCGCCTTCACTCCGGCGATCCCAGCCTCTACAGCGCCATCCACGAGCAAATGCAAGCTTTAGCTGAAGCTGACATCCCTTTTGAGGTCATACCGGGAATTAGTGCTTTTCAGGCAGCAGCCGCTAAACTCAAAGTTGAGCTGACAATACCCGGAGAAGTACAAACTATTATTCTTACCCGGATCGGCGGCCGCACAGAAGTCCCCGAACGCGAAGAATTAGCCAGTTTAGCCGCACATCAAGCCAGTTTGTGTTTATATTTGAGTGCCCGCCACGTAGAAGAGGCTCAAGCTAAGTTAGCCAAACATTACCCCAGCGATACACCTGTAGCAATTTGTTACCGTTTAGGTTGGTCAGATGAAAAAATTTTGCTAGTTTCTCTTGACAAAATGGCAGTTAGTACCCGCGATCATAAATTAATTAGAACCACGATGTATGTAATCAGTCCAGCCTTGGGAGCAGTAGGAGGGCGATCGCGCCTTTACCATCCCGAACACACTCATCTATTCCGTCAAAAATGAGAAATTGCTAATGGCTAATTGCTAATGGCTAATGGCTAATAGCTAATGAACAACAAAGGGTTATGAGTTTTTTGAGTTAAAGATTTCATTTCACAACCCCTAAGTACCAAATCAGCAATTAGCCATTACCAATCACCAATTACCAATTACCAACCAACAACTAACAACTAACAACTAACAACAATGAGAGAATTAACCCGCAGAAAATTCATTACAATCAGCACATTAGCTGCTGGATTTGCATTAGCAGCTCACCCCATTTCTGCCACAGTTATTACCACAGATGCCACTGGTTTAATAGCAGGAGAAGTAAAAATTCCTGTTGAAGATGGTTCAATTCCAGCATATCGAGCAATGCCTGCAACGGGCAGCAATTTTCCAGTAGTATTAGTAGTGCAAGAAATCTTCGGCGTTCACGCTCATATTCAGGATATTTGCCGCCGCTTTGCCAAATTGGGTTATTTAGCGATCGCACCTGAAATGTTCGCCCGTCAAGGCGATGTTTCTAACATGACTGACATTCCAGAAATTATCAGCAAAGTTGTCTCCAAAGTTCCAGATACTCAAGTCATGTCGGATTTAGATGCAACCGTAGCTTGGGCAGAAAAATCATCAAAAGGCGACATTAACAAACTAGGAATAACAGGATTTTGTTGGGGTGGCCGCATCGTTTGGCTATACTCAGCTTACAACCCCAAAGTCAAAGCTGGTGTAGCTTGGTACGGACGTTTAATATCTCAACCAACTCCTTTAACTCCTAAACATCCGATTGATATTGCAGCCACTTTAAAAGTACCTATTTTAGGACTTTACGGTGGTAAAGATGATAATATTCCCAATGATACAGTTGAGAAAATGCGTGAGGTTCTCAAAACTGGAAGTAGCGGTTCGGAAATAGTGCTTTATCCAGATACTCCACATGGCTTTAATGCCGATTATCGCCCGACTTATCGCCAAAAAGAAGCTCAGGACGCATGGAAGCGGTTACAAGCTTGGTTTAAGCAGCATGGAGTTGCTTAAATAACGGTGATAGCGATCGCTTTTTTGTACAAAAAAGAGCGATCGCCTTTCATTTGACTGAGTTTTAAAAGGAAAATTAATAGTATATAATCAAACTACTAGCCCTTGGCGCATTGTTACTGTTTATTTTGATCGCACTCAAGGGAATCAACTATGAAAGTCCATTTTGACGAGAAACTAGATGCTCTCTATTTCCACTTAGATGATTCAAAAATAGTCGAATCAGAAGAAATTCAACCAGGTATTATCTTTGATTTTAATGACCAAAATCAAGTGGTTGGTATTGAAATTATACAAGTTAGAACTCGCATTCCTCATGCTAATTTTAAGAAAATTGAGCTCGAAGTTTCTTGATAATAAAAGAAGCGATCGCCTTTTTCATTACCTCATTTTAGAAGAAGTTGGGGAATTTGCGATCGCATACTCTTTGAGGCCCCAGAAACCGGGTTTTTTACGAAAATACTTCGCTACAGCCGATAGATTCGGTAAAAAACCCGGTTTCTTTGCCACTAACCCAGGGTTAACTTCTGGTTATTACTCACATCTAGGAAATAATTAGACGGTTGCGCCGCCATATCATTAGCAGCTACCCCCTTGACAATTCCTAAATACTCCCCACTTGCCTTAATCTTAATCGCAGTAGCAGACTCAGATGTGCCGTCATTTACCTGAATCTGAATAGATTCAAAACTGAGAGCATTATTCGCCAACCCAACTAATCCAATTTTATCACCATCAGTTAATTGAAAATCAGCAACAAGGTCTACTTCCGCAGGATTAGTAGAAGTATCGCTAGATGAATCCTTTTTCCGAGATTGAAGGACAAAAAGATCGCTACCAGCACCACCGGCTAAACTATCTTGATCGAAGTCACCAACTAACAGATCGTTTCCCTCTTCACCGAAGAGGAGATCCTTACCTTTACCGCCGCGTAAAATATCATCACCGACTCCACCGTAAAGGCTATCATCTTCATTACCACCATTGACAATATCATTGCCAGTGCTACCAAAAAGTTGGTCGTAATCTTTACCTCCCCGCAGAGAATCATCGCCGCTTCCTCCCTCAATTGTGTCATTACCTTTGTTACCATTGATATTGTCATTTAGGTCAGTACCGCGCACGTTATCGCTCCCATTCAAAGCTTGAATAGACTTGTTAGCAGCTTCGGGATAGCTAGCTAGAGCAAGATTATCATCTTTGTCTGATAAGCTAAAAAGTGTCTCACTTTCTAACTGTTTTACCTGAAATTCTGGGATTCCTGATGGATCGGTATTTGGCGGAGTTTGCGAACCTGTAAAAAAGTTGATGCGTACTGTCTCAGTAGATGTAGGAGTTGGTGTTGATACCAAAATTGGAGACGGAGAGGGAGTTGGTGTTGGTGTTGATGTTAATATTGGAGACGGAGTTGGTGTTGATACCGGAGAGGTAGTTGGTGTTGGAGTTGGTGTTAATGTTGATATTGGAGACGGAGTTGGTGTTGATATGGGAGAGGGAGTCGGTGTTGGAGTTGGTGTTGATGTTGATATTGGAGAAGGAGTTGGTGTTGATACCGGAGAGGTAGTTGGTGTTGGAGTTGGTGTTAATGTTGATACTGGAGACGGAGTTGGTGTTGATATGGGAGAGGGAGTCGGAGTCAGGGTAGTAGCGATCGGATTAACTAAAGCCATTAGTTCAAATATGTCGTACTGCGCGATAAAATCCATCGCGCCAGATCCTGGTTGATTTTTAGATTCATTAGCAAAGAAATTTTCAACCGTTAAATCCCGATCCGCTTCATATTTCCCGTCTTTATTAATGTCTACCACTAAGCTAGTGTTATTCCTCGCCATACCCACCTTGCCAACTGTTAGGCTTGTTTCTAGCTTAATTTCACCTATGAAATTTAGCTCGTCATTACCTCCTCCTTCATCCTGAATTCTTGTACCTCCAGAGGTCAAAGGTAGAGTATAAATATCGTCTCCTAGACCGCCTACGAGTAAGTCTGCTCCGCCGCCACCGTTAATGCGATCGTCACCAGCTAAGCCAGAGAGAGTATCATTGGTACTTTCGCCATTGAGAGTGTCATTGCCACCCGTTCCACTGATATTATTAAAATCTGTATCAGTAGAAAAAAATGCACCAGGGATACTATCGCTACTGCTATCATCCTCCTCCTCATCGCTGGTTTCTTCTTCAAAATCATCTTCTCCGCTTTCGATTTCACTTAATAGTTGATTGAAGATATCTTCCGAGCTAAGAGTATTAGACATAATCTCCTCTTTGCCTGTATTTGCTACAATTACGGATGCCATGCTTTACGTGCCTATGCGTGAAAAAATCAGTCAATTAATTGGGTAAAGTCGCTTGAGGCAACACTTCCCGTACCATAGATACAAGCGAGGTTTGTTTTTTCCGGTTGATTTTTATAGAATTTTTCTGTAAAAATTTTTCACGATACTTAGGACTTAGACCGCATCAACTAAAAAGATAAATTTGCAATAGCTTAGCTAGTAATAACAGAAATATGTGGTTTTTGCGTAAGTGCTGATACTTTTAAACGCTTTGGTAGGAAAAACTCTCAAAACTGCATCTAGCTAATAGGGCAATAGATATCTTGCCAAAATCTATATAATAAGTGGGTAGTAAGGATAGAGATTGGTAAACTAATCTATGTACAACCAATTCAGACAGGTGCGCCCGTGCTAGACGATAAAGCAAAACAGACAATCCTGCGTAAGATTCCTCACGGACTATACATCTGCGGCGTTAAGGACGGCGAGGAAGTGAACGGTTTCACCGCTAGCTGGGTGATGCAATCATCTTTTAAGCCTCCTCTAGTGGTGAACTGCGTTAAGCAAGATTCCAAGTCCCATGCGATGATTAAAGCCAGCGGCGTTTTTGCCTTGAGTTTCCTAGAAGCTGGACAAAAAGAACTCGCCCAGAAATTTTTCAAAGCTCAGCGGCGCGTTGGCGATAAGTTTGAGGATGTAGAATTTTATTTGGGAGAAGAAACAGGCTGTCCGATTATCTCAGATTCTCTAGGCTATATAGAGTGTAAAGTTGTTGGTGCTGTTGAACATGGCGACCACACTGTTTATGTGGGAGAAGTCGTCGCCGCAGGCGTTCATCGTGAGGGCGACCCTCTTTTACTTGAAAGCACTGGCTGGAATTATGGCGGTTAAAACATAACGCCGTCGTATCGGCGGTAAAGGCACCGCTGATACGGTGGAGCTATAAATAGAGTGGGGTAAATCCTATTTAAATTTAAATTGCTAAGTAAATCCATCTTTTTTAGATAACTAAAGCCGTCTTCCTTCTTCCTTCTTCCTTTTACTTCTTCCTTCTCTCCTAGATAACTAAATCCTTCTTCCTTCTTCCTTCTTCCTTTTACTTATTCCTCATGTCTGATAGCGATCGATATGGCAATTATTTCGTCTAAAAAACAGCCTCCCTCTCCAGAGTTACCCGAAGAGTTCACTAAACCTCCCCGCCGCCGCAAAGCTTCTAAAACTGAGCCGGAATCTCTGGTGGAACCGGAAGCCTTTGCTGATGAGGAAAGCACTAACAAGCAGGAAGAGAAAATTCGGCCTCATCGATTGGCTGATTATATTGGTCAAAAAGATTTAAAAGAGTTTTTGGCGATCGCGCTTCAAGCGGCCAAGTCCAGAAATGAACCTCTGGATCACTTATTATTGTACGGCCCGCCGGGATTGGGCAAAACTACGATGTCGCTGATTATTGCTGAGGAAATGGGTGTTAATTGCAAGATTACCACCGCCCCCGCACTGGAAAAACCGCGAGATATTGTAGGATTGCTAGTTAGTCTCAAGGCTGGAGATGTTCTTTTCCTCGATGAAATCCATCGCCTCTCGAAGGTGGCAGAAGAAATCCTTTATCCGGCGATGGAAGACTGCCGTTTAGATATTACCATCGGTCAAGGTAAGACTGCTAAAACGCGCAGCATTCCTCTGAAACCTTTTACTTTGGTGGGGGCGACTACGAAAGTGGGTTCGCTAACTGCGCCGTTGCGCGATCGCTTCGGATTTATCCAAAGATTACGTTTTTATGAAATTGATGAATTAACTTCAATTGTACTTAGAAGTGCTCAAGTTCTAGACACCCCCATCACCACAGAAGGAGCACAGGAAATTGCCCGTAGAGCTCGCGGAACTCCCCGCATTGCCAACCGCTTGCTGAGACGAGTCCGAGATTACAGCGAAGTCAAAAATTTAACACCAATTGATGCCGAAGTTGCCTCAATTTCTCTGGAACTTTTTAATGTCGATCCTTTAGGTTTAGATTGGACGGATCGGCTAATTCTCAGCAGAATGATTGAAAGTTTTAACGGCGGCCCAGTTGGTTTAGAAACTATCGCTGCGGCTACAGGTGAAGACTCCCAAACTATTGAGGAAGTTTGCGAACCTTATTTGATGCAAATTGGATTTATGCAGCGGACAAATCGCGGTAGGATCGCAACGCCTGCTGCTTGGAAACATTTGGGTTATATCGACGCGGAGGAATAGAAATGATACCGCTCTAGCTATCTTATCCCAATTTTGACTGCAACTGCGACAACATCAAACCAAACCGATGATTTTTATCAGTCCAAACTTGCAAAGGTACTAAACATCGGCGCGATAATTCTTCCTGAATTATCTTTAAGTCAAACTTCCGGGAAATTTCGCTTCTGATAGTTTCCTCCGCCTCAAATTCAACTGTCAAATTTAGACCGCGCAATTCGACAGTTTGCGATCGCCTACTCTGCAAGTGCATCTCAATTTGGTGAAATTCTTCATTATAAAAAGCCCAATGCTGAAACTGGGTCAAATCAAAATTGCCTTCAAACAGACGATTGAGATGTTGTAGCATATTCAAGTTAAATGCAGCCGTCACCCCTTGACTATCGTTATATGCTGGCTCTAAAATATCTTTAGATTTGTGAAGGTCAACGCCTAATAAAAAATACTCTCCTAGTCGCATTGCACCGACAATTTGAGAAAAGAAAATATCGCATTCTTCAGGATTGAGATTACCTAGCGTACTGCCTAAAAAACAAATCATTCGAGTTGGTAAAGGTGATGGTGTCAGCTTCGCTAAAGCTAAATCGTAAGTGCTGACAATTCCATGAACCTCAAGGGAGGGATAATCTGTCAACAGTTGATAAGCACTGCTTTCTAAAATAGTTTCACTAATATCAATTGGCAAATAACGTAAAGGATATCCTAATTGGGAATAAGCATCTAGCAAAATCCGGGTTTTAGTGGAACTGCCACTGCCTAATTCTACAATTTCAGCAGGGCCAGTTAAATGTGCGATCTGGCTAGCACATTCTTGCAAAATACTTGTCTCAGTCCTTGTTAAATAATACTCCGGCAAGTCGCAAATTAACTCAAATAGTTTCGAGCCGCGATCGTCGTAAAAATAGCGAGGTGGCAGAGATTTAGGTTGTTGACTCAAACCGTTAATGACATCACTCCCAGTCCTTTCTGAGGGTACAGAGGGAGTAACTAATTGCTCTAAGTATAGCCGTGTTTCCCAACTGTTGGCTAATTTTTCGGTCTCAGAAATTCTTGAATATTTCATAATATCTATTGCCAAAATGCTACTTTTGTGATTTTCAACTGCTGATGAAGACAGATGAACGCAAATAATATTATAAACATCTGCGCTCATCTTTGGAGCTGGGATTAAAACTATTTAGCACAGCGAAAACCTGCTATAATCTGTCGCACTCCGGGATGATACCAGTTGCGAAAACTAGAACGCAAAGCCCAGGGACGAGTTGCCCAACTGCCTCCTTTCAAAACTAGGTGTTCGCCATCAAAATAAGTTTGAGAATATCCCGGATAAGGGTAGCTTTCAAACCCCTCATAAGCATGAAACCAGGAGGATGTCCACTCCCAAACATTACCTAACATATCCCAACAGCCATAAGCACTTTTCCCCTCTGGATATGTATCTACGGGTGTAGTTTTTCCCACAGTATTGTCATGGTTGCACTGATGGGGTTGCGGTTCTTTTTCTCCCCAAGGATAGATGTTTTTAATGTTTGTATGCGAATTCCAACTAGCGGCTTTTTCCCATTCTGCTTCTGTGGGGAGTCGCTTGCCTATAAATTGACAGTAAGCTTCTGCTTCATACCAGCTAACACCGCAAACTGGATGATTATCAAAAGTTGGGTTATTTGACCAATAAAGGGGCTGGTTTACTGGGTTGTTTTGCAGCCATTCCCAGCCAGCTTTTGACCAGTATTGGGGATTTTGATAGCCGCCTACTTCTATAAAATTTCGGTATTGATTGCAGGTGACAGGGTAGGGATCTATGCAGTAGGTTTCTAAGTAATGCAGGTGGCTAGATTGCTCATTATCTAAAGCGTCAATGCCATCATTTCCCATTTCAAATTTTCCCGCCGGAATTTCAATCATGGGCGAATGAGAAGGGGATAAGTTATTGGCGATTGGTAATTTATTAATACCATCTTCTCTTTCGCCTACAGTAGATTTTAACTCATTTAAGTGCAAAAACAAATTTTCTGAATCGGGCAGTTTTATATTACCAGAAAGAGAGTTAGGTAGGGGTGTATTTAATTCATTTGATAACTGCTGTATTGCTTTTTCCTCTCTTTGCATCTGCAAGACAAAAGAAATTGTTTCGCAATGCTGACTTTCATGCTGAATTACAAATTGCCAGAGGCGTTCTTGTTCTTCTATCGGCGCTGTCTTCAAGTAATTTAATACCTGTTTTCTAACAGTATCTAAGTAACAGCATACTTCGGCAAATGTGGGCAAATAAACCCGTTCTTTTTTTGGTAAAATATCAGCAGCAAACATTTGCCGATACTTGGGAAATAAAGGCGAGATCCCTGCACATCGCTGCAATAACCACAATTCTTCGGTGTAGGCAATGTGACCGAGATGCCAGCCGACAGGACTGAATTCTGAATGTGCTTGGCGACAAAAAGTATCCCAATCTATGCCATCAAATAATTGTAAAGTACCGAGGCGACATCGATGCAAAGCGAGTGCGATCGCTTCTCTACGAAATTGTACGGATGTTGATATCAAAGTCTTTTCCTACACTGATAATACTTTGTTCGGGACAAGAATGCCAATTTCCAGCAAATAGAGGTTCAGAAGCAATGATGACAGCTTCCGGGAAAGTTGGATCGTCCCGTAGCCAATACAAGGAGGGAGGCGTATTTCCAAAGGCAAAGCGAGAAGCTACTAGCTGGGAACCATCACTGATGATGACATTAGCTGAAAGTTCTATTCCTTGTTTACTCAAGGGAAATGTGGGGGGATTTGCCATTTCTGCTAGAATAGTTAATGTCTTGTATAAGGCATCTTCTAGGCTTAAACTATTGTTCTCTCTCAATTCGTTAAACAAGGCGAATATATGCTCTGAATCTGTTGTGCCGTCAATAGATTGGTAGACTCGATCGCTTAGGAGATTGCGAATTGGTCTGTAGAGTGTTTGCCGAAAATGTTTAATTGCACCATTATGGACGAATAGGATGCGATCGCGCACAAATGGCTGGCAGTTACTCAAATCTAAAGTTTGACCCGCAGTGGCGCTGCGGACGTAAGCTAGTATGGAGTTTGATTCAACGTAACGACTGAGGCTGGAAATGTTGACTTCATTCCAGATAGGAACTGTACTCTTGTAAGTAAATGGGTCAGTTTCCTGCTGTGGGTGATGCCAACCTACACCAAAACCATCGGCGTTGAGTAAACCTGATGTCATCTCACGGGGTTGATAACTTTGGATAATCAGCGAATGTTCCGGTTTACACAGGATGCGATCGAGTAGAATAGATGGGCCGAGGTAGCCGAGTAAGCGGCACATGAGCAAATTTTAGTTAGGAATCCAAATCACATTTTAAACTATAGCGTTCTTCAATCTTAATGGCTAATGGCTAATGGCTAATGGCTAATGGCTAATGGCTAATGGCTAAATTGCTAATCTCTCCTACTTACCTTCCCCATCCTCCCTATCTCCCCCTCTTCCTCTCTCTTTCCCTAGTCCCTAGCCCCTAGCCCCTAGCCCCTTCTTTTATAATGGCTAATTACTACTTAAGGTTAATACCTAATCAATTAAAGTTGTGATAAAATGGAAGGTTAAAGGATGTCTGAACTCAGACAAAATATAATTACCAGAGATTGGGTAATCATCGCTACTGAAAGGGCAAGAAGACCAGACCAATTTGCCCTACCAATCAAAAACTTAAAACCCTTGTCTCCCCATCAGATTGATTGCCCCTTTTGTGTAGGTAATGAGGAGGATGGGACATTTGAAGCATTCCGCTTGTGCGATCGCAACGGGTGGAAAGTAAGGGCAATTCTCAATAAATTTCCCGCTTTATCGCCCACCCAAGCACGAGTTAGGATATCAGATGGAATTCACCGCACTATGTCGGGAATGGGATATCATGAAGTGATTGTCGAACATCCCCGCCACGACTTAACTACTGCTTTATTAGATGTTGAAGATATAGCTAATATCCTCTTAGTTTACCGCCAGCGATATTCACAAATCAGGCAAGATAGCCGCATTGAGACAATTATTATCTTTAAAAATCACGGCGAAAGTGCAGGCACTTCTCTAGAACATCCCCACTCACAAATAGCCGCTACACCAGTTGTACCTTACCAATTTCGCACTCGCATTGACGAAGCAATTAGATATTTTGACGATACAGGAGAATGTCTATTTTGTCAAACTTTACAAGACGAATTAACCGCAAAAGAAAGAATAATTGTTGAAAGCGAATATTTTGTCGCTTTTATTCCCTACGCCGCACTTTCGCCTTTTCATACTTGGATTTTTCCGCGTCGTCATTCCTCTTCATTTGATGATATTACCGATGAGGAAATTGGCGACCTCGCCTCTACTATGAAAACTATACTTGCTAAGCTTTATCATGGATTAAATAATCCCGACTATAATTATACTATCCGCTCTGTACCAACAGGGGAAATGGGGACAAAATATTTTCATTGGTATATCGCTATTGTTCCCAGAGTTTCCAGGCAAGCGGGGTTTGAGTTAGGCAGCGGAATGTATATCAACACGGCATTACCAGAAGAGAGCGCAAGTTTCTTGCGCTCGGTGGAAATACCTTTTGATTAGGAATTCTGGCGTTTAGATTTCAGCCTTTCAATCCTGCTAGACTAGGGCAAATTGCTTGAAAAAATCTTCTTGGGGAAGGATTTCAAAAGATTCCCTTGTTGTCAGTGCCTGATTCCCAATTGCAACGGGTCTGACAATTGATGTATTTAACAACGGATGAGGTAAATCTGCATTGGGCCCACGTAGCAGATCGAGTGAGAGGGAATCTAGTGTGCCTGCCAATCCGAATGCTTCGGCATTATTCAGAATTGTAGTCGTTAAATTCTGACTGACATTATCATAGAAGTCGTTAGGATTGGGATAATTCGTCAGATAATCTTCGGCAAAATTAGCCAGGGGCCTAATATCAGGAAAGACTTCTAAATTATCAACAAAATTCAGAGTGAGGGTCCCATCGGCAACAGTTCCTCCCTGCACGGGTAGTAACAAATCTTCCAATTCTAATTTGGTAATTTGCTGGTTATTTCCGGCTGAATTTTGGATGTTTTGACTGACAAAGTTATAGGGTAAAGTAGCAATGGGGGCCCGGTTTAGTTCGATGGATACGGAGTCCATTATTCCTGCTAGGCCTAATTCTGCGGCATTATCAACAATCGCTTCCGTCAAATTCTTGTTGACATTTTCATAGAAATCGTTAGGATTGGGATAATTGATCAGAAAGGATTTGACAAAGTTGGTCGCCGGGACAATATCAGGAAACGTTCCTACACCGTTTACGTAATCGATGGCCAGCAAAACATCGTTCACTATTCCGCCTTGAACGGGTATAAACAAATCTTTAATTTCCAGATTTACAACGTGGTCGAAACCCTCTCCCGGACTACTGATTGATTTACTCACGAACGGATGAGGTAAAGCTGCATTAGGGCCACGTTCTAGTTCAACGGAAATAGAATCTAGTGCGCCTGCCAATCCGAATGCTCCAGCATTATTAACAATTGTAGCCGTTAAATTCTGACTGACATTTTCATAGAAGTCGTTAGGATTGGCATAAGTGGTAAGATAACTTCGAGTGAAGTTAGCCAGAGGAGTCATATCGGGGAAGGCTGCTAAATTATCAACAAAATCAAGATTAATTGTCGCATTAGCAACAGTTCCTCCCTGGATGGGAATCACAAGATTTTTGATTTCTAATTGTGTAAGCTGATCCGTATTGCCAGTTGCATTTTCTATGCTTTGACTGGTAAAGGGATAAGGTAAAGTTCTAATGGGTTCACGGTTCATTTCAACTGATACGGACTCCATTGTTTGTGCCAGTCCCAATCCTGGGGCATTATTAAAAATCGCTGCCGTCAAATTCTTGCTGACATTTTCATAGAAATCATTAGGGTTGGGATAATTGCTCAAAAAGGATTTAGCAAAGTCAGTCACCGGGACTATATTGGCAAAGTTTGTCACCCCGTTAAATGGCTTGATATTAATGACAACATCATTCACTATTCCGCCTTGAACGGGCACGAAAAAATTTTCAAGTTCAATGCGTTGAACATGGTCTAAACTAAGCATGACTGTTAATTTTAGTAATGACCTGATGCCTGGAATTTAACATTAAGATAATTCCAAGTCAATACCTATCGTCCAATTTTTTTGTTAAGAAATATTAAATGATTAAAATAATAGACCTACTGAAGAGAGGAAAACATTTTCATGCTTATCATACATTAATCCAGCGATGCCAGGGCTTAAATAGAACTTATCCCTTGATGGCTAATGGCTAAATCTAGCTAGTGCTTTTCGTTTTCAGAAAACTATTTAATTCCGCAAAAGTGCTGCCATAAGTAATAGTAGGATGCTCGTAACCTTTCAAATCAACGGCATACTGCTTGAAAACGTTGCTTCCTCCCAACTCCGAGAGGTATTTGTAAGTCGTCTCTCCTAGAGCAATATCTTTACCAATTTGCTTCGTGCAAGATTCTAGGCGAAAAGCTGCATTGACAGTATCTCCGAGAGCCGTATAATCTGAGCGATCGCTACTACCAGCATTTCCCACCATCGCATAACCCGTATTAATTCCCGCTCCCACTCGCAAAGGAAAGGGAAGGGGATAACGACTGCTAAGTTCATCTGTAGCCTTATGAAGTTGACTTAGAGCTTGACAAATTCGCAGCATCTCATCCTGGCTAACGCCGTTAGCCTTGTGAAACCAGACAGCCATGATCGCATCGCCAATGTATTTGTCTACCCAACTACCATGCTCGCGGATAATTTGCCCTGCTTGGCGGAACCAACTACCGATCACTTCTGAGAGAATAGTTTCGTCGAGTTGCCTAGTCAAAACAGTAAAATCTCGGATATCCATTACCATCACCGAGATCAGACTGCGAACCGTCAAAGTAGCAGTAAAATCTTCAGAATCAGCCTCGATTAAGGGGCCACTAAGGCGATTGGTAGGGGGACAGTTAAACTCCAGTTCAGTTTGACCAAAGACTAGGCGATCGCTATTCTTCAAAGTTACAGGAATACTCACCCGCCGCCCATTGACAAAAGAGCCATTACGACTGCCCAGATCGATCAGGTAAAACTCTCCTGTTTCCATCCGTTGTAACATCGCGTGGCTGCGGGAAATCCACCGATCGCTTAACACGAAATTATTATCATCGCTCCGCCCAATAGTCCAGCAATTGCTGCCCACCAGAGGTAGATAGCGATTGCCCGCATCAGTGCGAAGTACCAAATGAGGAGTGGGTTGTAACGTCACCACAGGCCCTAAAAAATGCCTCAATAGCTGTTCAGATATGCTAATTTACAGCTTGACACTCTCCGGTCTAAAGACACGGGGATTCTTAAGGAAAAACTTTGGGGGATGAATCCGCCTCAAGTTTGATGCTTAAAGGGTTTGTCAATAAGCCCCTACCCGCAGTCTCAATTATTGAGTCTGCGGCTACTTTTGCTTTGCAGATGATGTTTGCTGCACCGTTAACGTCTGCATTCAAGATTAAGCCCGCTTTATGACGGTATAAACCTCGCTTGATTCGTTTCCCTGATGGTTGCCAACTGTCGGGTTTTTCACCAAATGCGGCTGGCCGTAAATCTCGGTCTAAAAAACTGGTTTTCGAGCTGTAATCTTCCTCTTGGGCTACGAATCGCCACCCCCTCAATTCGCATTCTTGCTGCCATCTTTCTTTGACTTTAGCTATCGGTATTTGCACAAAATTTTGATTACTCTTAACCCCCATTTTTACTTCTGGTTTTTGCCCCTTAGCAAAATGCTCTTTTCTTTTGTTTCCCAGGGGCAACCCGACTTTATTACCCACAACTTTTAGAACTTGATTGGGATAAGAAAGTAGTTGCTCAACTATTGTCCGATCGTTTCCCCTTAAATGCCCAATATCTTTTTGTACTGCGTACACTTTGTTTCACCTCGGTAGTTGAGCCTGTCGAAACTCCGTTAACTAACTTTACCATATTTGGCAAATATCTCACTGAGAGACTAAAGCCTCCTCTTGCCTTTCATCTCTGGACTAAAGTTTGAGGGTAGAGGGCTATTTTTTATAATTTCAAGCTACCAGATCCGGCCGGGGTTGCTTGAGTCGCTTATACCCTACAGCGCTTTTCCCGTAAGTATTGCACCATATAATCTTCGCGACTCCCGCATTGGGTTGATTAGCCCCCTAAATTTTAGCCGACTAACCTGCTCGGATGAGATTCCTGGCAGAGTTTTGTATAGGATTCTAGAGCATATATCTAGATTCTGGCACTCAGCCGATTTTAGATTTTAGATTAGCCCAGAGCCTAAAGTCTCTAGGTCTATCAGTAGATTTTAGATTTTAGATTTATTCCACAGTTTAAACTAGCGGAGCATACCCGAAAGTCTACAATCTAGAGGCTAAAATCTCAAATTGTTGGCTCAGTAAAAGACGGGCAATTTTCAGTTTACCGAAGCGGCCAGCAAAAATAGACTATCTACCAGAATTGTACCCAATACTGCTCCTGAAAATGCCCACCAGTGAGGTTTGCCGAAGCGTAAAGGGAAAAGGCCCACAGTTAAGAGCACTCCGACTAAGAAAATCGCACAGCTAACTCCCCAAGGGGTACGCACAACGGCGATCGCACTTTGAAAAATTGGCATTGCTAAGGATATGTCTACCTGCATTAACTGTCGCCAGTGGGGAATTAACCCTGTCAGGTAAAAATATCCATCTGTTACTGCTGTACCAAAGAGAGAACCTAGATAAAACCAGTTTCCCACTTTTCCCCACTCGCGCCTCAAACACCAAATTGCTAAAGGTACTAAGGCCCCTTCGACTGGTAAGTGCCAAAGTGGTTCCCAGCGCAACCAACCCCAATAAATGCCTCCCGTCAACCAACTCCAAGTGAATCCTAGCAGTAAGTCTCCCCAAAGCCAAGTTGAAGGGTTTTTGAGTAGCTTGAAGGCGATCGCCAGCCAGCCTACTGTCATTGTCAAGCTTACCACTGGCATCTGCCGGACTAGCGGTGCTTGGAAAAATACGGGCACTGTCACCAGGAAAACAGCAGCCCCAAATATTAACCAGGTTGTGCTAAATCTGAGCTTGCCTAAAAAAAATGTGGAAAAATGGCTGTCGCGATCGCTCGCGGCGGTAGAAGTGAACTCAGACAAAGTTTCGTTAAACAAGGTATCGTTAAGATTCTTTACTTAAGTTAATCTTTTTGAAGATATCACAAAAACTTTACCTTCTTTTCTCTCCCTTCTTACCCTAGCCCCTAGTCCCTAGCCCCTAGCCCCTAGCCCCCAGTCCCTAGCCGCCTTAGCGGTTAATATATCAAGGCTTGACAGGTGCTAGAGTGGTAGCCGCCGCTCGTCTTAGACGGCAAATGACCATAATGACTAGGAACTCAGAGAATGATTGCTAATCTTAATGTGCTTTTAGCTCAAGCACCCATCGATACCCCTGCTGTACAACCACAGATCGATATTTTACAGGCGATCGTTTTAGGAATAGTGCAAGGGTTAACAGAGTTTTTGCCCATCAGTAGCAGCGGCCATTTGAAGATAGTACCCCTGGTACTGGGTTGGGGCGATCCCGGCGTTGCCTATACTGCTGTAATTCAGTTGGGTAGCATCGCTGCGGTGCTATGGTATTTTTGGGAAGACTTGACAAATATTAGTATTGGTGCATATAAAGCTATAATTCGATCTGAATACGATTCCCAAGATTTTCGCTTGGCAGTAGGGATTGGTTTAGGAACCCTACCAATTTTATTTTTCGGAGTGTTAATTAAGGTATTGATTAAAGACTATGATAATTCACCTCTAAGGAGTGTGGCAGCAATAGGAATTGCTTCTATTATCATGTCGCTGCTATTGGCAATAGCAGAAAAAATTGGTAAGCGTCGGCGCACCTTTGAGAAATTAACTGTATTCGATGGTATTGTAATGGGATTAGCCCAGGCAATCGCCTTAATTCCTGGTGTTTCTCGCTCTGGTTCCACATTGACAGCAGGGTTATTTCTGGGGTTAGAAAGAGGGGCCGCAGCACGGTTTTCTTTCTTGTTAGGAATTCCGGCAATTACGTTAGCTGGATTAATTGAGTTAAAAAGTGCTTTAGGAGAGGGAATAGGTCAGGCTGGATTAATTTCTGTGGTGGTTGGAACGGTATCAGCGGCGGTGTTTTCTTATCTGGCTATTGCCTGGTTGTTGAAATTTCTGCAAACTCAGAATACCTGGATTTTTGTTTGGTATCGGCTAGCTTTTGGAACTGCTATTTTGTGCGCGATTGCTGGTGGAGCGTTAAAAAATTCT
>NZ_CACA01000258.1:0-1532 GCF_000180455.1 Kamptonema sp. PCC 6506 | reverse complement strand
TAACCGCCAGCAGGTGTACCTCATCTACCGCAGAAATGCTATATAGATTCAACAGCCTCTAGAGAAAACAGGAAGCAGGGTAAGTCCACAATAATTAACTGGGTGCATCTGTCTCCGTTGATTAGGCAGGAAACATTTGCTTCAAACTTAAAATTATGCGTATTTTGATCTATTCCTATAACTACTACCCAGAACCCATAGGCATTGCTCCCTTGATGACAGAACTAGCAGAGGGTTTAGTCAAGCGAGGCCATCAAGTTCGGGTAGTCACAGGTATGCCCAACTATCCGCAGCGCCGGATTTATGAACAATATCAAGGCAAGTGCTACCTGACCGAAGAGAGAAACGGTGTCAAAATTCAGCGTAGCTACGTGCGGATCAACGGCCCCCATCCCACCTTGCTAGATAGACTCTTACTCGACGGTAGCTTTGTGGCTTCCAGTTTCTTCCAAGCTTTCAACGGTTGGCGACCTGATGTCATTTTCTCAACTGTACCCCCTTTGCCGATTTGCGTCCCAGTTGCCATTTACGGAGGGTTTCGCGCCTGTCCCATCATTCTCAATGTTCAGGATATCGTTTCCGAAGCAGCCGTGCGTGTTGGTCTGGTGAAAAAAGATAGCTTGCTGATTCGGATCGCCGACACTTTGGAAAAATTTGCTTATCGCACAGCTACTCAGATTAGCGTAATCGCTGATGGATTTGTTGAAAAATTACTTTCTCAGGGAGTAGCTCCTAATAAAATTGTTTGTATCCCTAATTGGGTTGATGTCAATTTCATCGGGCCTTTACCCAAAGAAAATAACCCCTTCCGGGAATCTCACCAACTCACAGGCAAATTTGTTGTGCTTTACTGCGGCAATATTGCTCTGACTCAAGGTTTGCAAACAGTCGTTAAGGCCGCAGCTCGTTTAAAACATATCCCTGAAATTGCTTTTGTAATTGTGGGAGAACCGACAGCATTAGGGGAATTACAGAAGGACTGCGATACTTATAAAGCTCCTAATGTTTTGCTCTTACCCTTTGAGCCGCGAGAAAAATTACCCCAGATGTTAGCGGCTGCTGATGTTAGTTTGGTAGTGCAAAAGCTGCGCGTTACTAATTTTAATATGCCCTCGAAAATCCAAGTAATTCTGGCTTCTGGCCGGGCAATTGTGGCCTCGGTGCCAGAAACAGGTACGGCAAATAAAGCAGTCTTGGAGAGTGGTGGTGGTGTTGTAGTGCCTCCTGAAGACCCCCAGGCCTTAGCAGAGGCGATTCAAGAGTTATATCTTCATCCCGCTCAGGTGGAAGCTTTGGGTCAGCAAGGTAGAAAGTATGCCGTCGAGCACTATGGGTTTGAGGAAGCTTTGAATCAGTATGAGGCTCTATTCTCGGCCGTTGTAGCCCGTAGTACCCCAATCTTCGAGCCCTTGCCCAAATAGGGATGAGAAGGCAAAATATAGCAACCGCTAATAGCTAATAGCTAATTGCTAATGGCTAATTGCCAATTGCTCCTGGCTAATAGCTAATGGCTCATAGCTCATGGCTACCTT
>NZ_CACA01000259.1:0-9023 GCF_000180455.1 Kamptonema sp. PCC 6506 | reverse complement strand
ATTAATCGAAAATTAAAAATTAAACTTTAAATCAACAATGAAAAATAAGTAAATCTACTGAACTGCCGAAAGTTCTTCAACTACTTTAATCCGTCCCTGACGCACGGAGCGAAGCAGTCTATTGATGGAGCGCCTTTCATCTTCACCGAGAGATTCATCAAAAACGGCTGCCATGAGTCCGTAACGATCCGCTAGAGTAATGCAGTTAGTGGCATTAGCTTGGGCAAATAATTCGCTTAGAGCTGAGTGAATTAAGTAGATGGGAGCTTGCATGGTTAGTTGGTTTGAACTTTAATACTTACAGTATTGGTCATTTTTTTGTTGCAATCTGTGATGAAGCTAGGCTAATCTCAGTGATTCTACTTAGGAAGTCGTATGACTGAAATCTCTAAGATTATGTGAGCAGCATCACAAGACCTCTAGAGAAGAAGGGGCTAGGGGCTAGGGGCTAGGGGCTAGGGAAGAAGGGGCTAGGGGCTAGGATGCTCAGGGCTAGGGAAAGAAGGGGAAGAAGGGTAAAGAAGGGGAAGAGCAATGAGGGTTTCAACGATCGGCTATTGGAGAGCGATCGCTTCCCGGATCTCGCAATGACAATAATTTAGAATGTCCTAACTACCTCTTCGACTTCATCATTAGCTTTCAAACAACGCCGCGCCAACTTGACATAGGTTTTGACAGTTTCGTAGGGCATTTCTAAGTCGAGGGCGATCGCACTTAGTGACTCTCCGAGTTCCCGCCTTGCGAGAATCGTAGCCCACGTTTCGGCAATCTCTTGGGCGCGAGTTCCACCTGTGCGCTGTCGCTTTGCCATGAATGCTTCGGTCAATTCTGCAATTCGAGATGCTAATAAATTTTGCCTTGGGGAAACTGGCAAAATGTCACTCAGGAGCCAACCTATTCTAGTTTGCCCTAAGCCAAAGGTGGTTTTGTGACCAGTTCCGCAGTAAGGGGCTAGTTGTGCTAAAGCATAGAAGTATTGCCCGAAATCAGAATTTTCATTTACTTTTTTGGATACTCCTAATTCTATGGCTCCTGTAAATCCTGTAACGGAGCCTTTTTTGCCCGCGATGACTTTGGCGGACTCTAATTTGTGGCGGTGAATAATTACTGTTTCTTCAATCCAATTTAGGAATCGATCTTGAGGAATTTTGATGTCTGAAAAATCGTTCCACCGACGCAGGTAGCTATGAAAAAGATTTTTGGGAACTGGTAAGGGAAAGTGATGTTGCTTGCTGCGAAAACTGGTTGGGGTGAGAAAGGTTAATTGAATTGTGGAGGTGCGAGAGAGTGAGGTAGTTAGCAATTGTTTGTAAGTAGTAGGAGGTAAAGCTAGCTGACAAGAAATGATGCGTAAGGGAGCATTTCGTAAGTCCACAACGGCGGGCAAGTTTTGTAACCATTTACTCGCCCATTGAGCAACTGGTTGGGAAAGGATATTAATATACCAGCGATAGGTTTTGTCAGCTTGCAGTTGTAGGTCTTTTCCAGCAGCCAGCAATTCTCCTTCTAATCCTGAAATGGTAAATGCTTTTTCTGATTGCTCGTCGTGGAGAGAGCGGGATAATTCTGGGTTAGTTTGTTGAACTTGAGCGAGAAACCAGGCGTGTAAGCCAATGGTGTACTCAGCATAAAGGTAGTCATTGCTGTGGGGGGCTAGTTCAATGACTAGCCCGACTAATTCTGTGTCCGCAGGCCAAGGGAGAGGTTGATGCTTTTTTTGGGTGGGTAGTTTTGGCATAGGGGCTAGGGGCTAGGGGCTACGATGCTCAGGAAGAAGGGATATAGAATCAACGGTTTCAGTAATTCCGATCGTAGGCCTTGACAAAGACCTTTTCCATCTGTATGCTGAGGTTAATTCACTTCAGGACTTTGAAAATTTTATAGTTTTGGTCAATCGCGTGGGGTTTGTTTCGTGACCCGTAGACAATAATCGACGCAATCCGAGAAATCGCTGAAAGCCTCATTCTTTCGTTGAGGTGTGTCGATTCCTTTCCCCGTAAGGGTTTGAGATGTTATCGCTCAGGGCTTATTGAAGATGACCCCCCTTTTATTGACAGGTAAAATTTATTGCGTCGATTTGCCGTCTGAAACTCTCTCTGGGTAAGGAGTTGTAGCGTAGCTCTTTCATTACTCATTTCCCCGCAAGGGGACGGAAACTATTCTATGTTTGTTTCTCCATCACGTTCCCAATTAGCTTTCATTACTCATTTCCCCGCAAGGGGACGGAAACCCTTTTATAAAGGTGGATTAGAAACCACCTCCTCAATGTCTTTCATTACTCATTTCCCCGCAAGGGGACGGAAACGGGTTAATTCAGTGTACATACTTGAACTATTTTTATCTGACTTTCATTACTCATTTCCCCGCAAGGGGACGGAAACGAGCAGCAGCCTCTTGACCGTTAGTCATTGAAAACTAACTTAGACTTTCATTACTCATTTCCCCGCAAGGGGACGGAAACTTTTCAGAAAAATGTGTATGTCACAAGAAAGAGTCTTTCATTACTCATTTCCCCGCAAGGGGACGGAAACCAGTAAGATGTCTGATAATAATCCATTTTTTTACCTCTTTCATTACTCATTTCCCCGCAAGGGGACGGAAACCCTTGTCCCGCTGTGGCAGCGGAGTTGGGTCCATTTGAGGCCTTTCATTACTCATTTCCCCGCAAGGGGACGGAAACGTTTAATGTTTTTTAGAAAGTAATAAAAATAACTATAACTTTCATTACTATCGCGATCGCTCCCTTACAATTAAGAGCGATCGCACCTTCGTCTATTCTGGAAAATCAGGAATCACCCATTTAGGTGGCTCCGATCGCTTCTTCCTTACCGCTTCCTCAGCCATCTCCAGCATTTTATCCAGAGAAGTGTTTTCTATGAAACTTGACGTTGCTGCCGCATATTCCCGCTTCGGGCATTTATCGCCCAAAATGCAGCCGTTGACGCACTCTACAGCACAATTTACTGTACTTTCTACCATATTCTCTTTCCTTCGATGCTGCCGACAATTCGCAGGCCGATGCTCTCAGAGCCTTAGCTGAGAAACTGCCCGGTATATGTATTTTACTTTACAAATTGCCCTAAATGCCGCTCGAGGGCCATAGCCAGAGCGATCGCGATCGCCGAGCTGTAATACAATCAAAACAACCCACCTTTTCTCTGCACTATGAGTAATCCTCTAGGTCGTTTAAAAAACTTACCCTGGCAAGAACTCCTTCAAATTGCCGCCCTCACCAATGCGATCGCGATCGTACTAGAGTTATTCTTAGGGTGGGGTTTCGCGCAATCTCCTATCGTTCGCAACATCCTCAAACTACTCTACAGCTCTTCCTTGGGGGTATTAATCCCTGTCGCTACAGCAGTGGGAATGGGCGCACTAGCAGTGTACATCTTCGAGCAACGGCAGCAACAATTTCTGCTTAACAGTTCTAGTTTATGGGCTTTAGTTGTATGTTTACTTCTAGGTTTGGCTTTAAAGTATCTATTACCAGTACCTGCTTTTCTAGTCGATTTATCTGAAACTACACTAATAGGAATTGTACTGGGAGTGTTTTGGAAAGGGCGACCTTACTGGCGATGAAATGCAAATTGTGAGTTAAGCTTTTCTATATTTAATCGACATACAGCACATACAGCTATTGTTGCTAGATAATTTAATAGGACTTACGCACAGAGAAAGTTCGTAATTCCTATGTAAATCCTATTAAACAGGAGTTACGCAGGGAGTCCCAGAAACCGGGTTTTTGAGATCATCTGTGGGTAAGAACGAAGTATTTTCGTCAAAAAACCCGGTTTCTTTGGTTGGGTGCGTAAGTCCTATTAAATTTATCAGCTAAACGACCAACTCAACGGGAAATGCTTTAGCTTGTCGAGGCTTCACATAAACTCGCTGATTGACCTGTACATTGAGCTGTTTAAAGCGATCGCGGTCTAAGTAAGCAGTAATTATCTCCTGCTCATCTACAATCAATTCGATTTGAATTTCCCAACCCAAATAGACGATACGATTAATTTTTGCCGGGGCAAAGGATGCTTCAGGTTCGGTTTGAATTAAAACGTCATGGGGTCGCAAATAAATTTGAGGAGAGGGAGCTTCCAAGCTCTGACGTGCAAAAATTCCGGCTGTACTAGAGAGGACGTTTACAGGGCCAATAAAGCTCATCACAAAGGCTGTTGCTGGAGAGTCATAAATCTGAGCTGGCGTACCGACTTGTTCGACTCTGCCTTTGTTCATTACGACAATTTCATCGGCGACTTCCATCGCTTCTTCTTGGTCGTGGGTAACAAAAACTGTGGTGACGTTAACTTCGTGGTGTAACCGCCGCAACCAGTCGCGCAATTCTTTGCGAACTTTGGCATCTAGAGCTCCGAAGGGTTCGTCTAGCAAAAGTACCTGGGGTTCTACGGCTAAAGCTCTGGCTAAGGCTACGCGCTGTCTTTGACCTCCTGAAAGTTGGGAAGGATAGCGATCGCCTAATCCGCTCAGTTGTACTAAGTCTAAAAGTTCTTCTACTCGTTTGCGCGTTCTGGATTTGGGAGATTTGCGGATGTCCATACCAAAGCCAATATTATCACGAATTGTCAAGTGTTTGAATAAAGCATAATGCTGAAAAACAAAGCCGATTTGACGCTCTTGTACTGACTGATAAGTTGCATCTTTGCCAGTAATCCAAATTTTGCCGATGTCTGGCGGTTCTAGTCCGGCAATCAGCCGCAATAATGTTGATTTTCCTGACCCTGATGGCCCTAGTAGTGCTACTAAAGAGCCTGTTTTAATTTCTAGGTTCACTTGGCTTAGTGCCTGAAAAGAACCAAAGTGTTTCGATACATCTTCAACTAAAATTCCCATAGATTCCCTGCCTCAATAAACTTTATAGGTTGTGATTTTTTTTGCGTTGTCAAAGGGAGTGCGATCGGGAATCATTTTTTCTTACTCCCGTTACTCGCTTAAGTGACTGTGTTAAGTCGATATTATACTAACTCCTGTATGCTGGTCGATCTAGTGTAGTTTACAATTCTTTAAGATTTGGCGACTAGATGCTCAGGTTGATATCCCCATCTGCCTTTAAAAAGGATGGGCTATTTTATTTTGTTTAAATATATAGTCCGCCAGGGGTTAAAACCCTTGTCTCATAGCTAAAATCGGTTCAAACTGACCAAAAGATAAAATTAAGTTATGTTTTTTCAACCACCTTTTGACGGCAACCGATGGGAATACACTTCTGGTTTTTAGCTAAAGTTGTGAGTTCTCTGAACGCATAGTCTAACCAAACAAAGCCATATTCCCACTCAATGTGATACATCGGTTTCCGCTGTAACGGCATCATCAGTGGTCTGTACCTCTTCCCTGCTAAAAAAACAAACGGGTTAATTTCTATTGAAAATTCTGCTATAATTTTAGCACGAACTGCAAACAATCAAAGATTTAAAATGGTAGAACTAAATCAGTTACTGTTAGAGCTTGAAAGCAACCTCAAATGGGAAGGAGCGACAAAAGAATGGAAAGAGCGGCGGGAAAGTTGGGTTAGCGATGTAGCAGCATCAGTTAACCTGACATATCTAGCAGAATTGCTAGTTGAATTGGAATCTAACTTGCAGTGGGAATTGGTGGATACTCACTGGAAAGAGCGTGCGGACAGTTGGGTAGAAGAATGTCGGGGTGCATCAATTGTTCAAGAAATATCAAGTTTATTGCTGGAACTAGAAAGCAATATAAATTCGGAAGCTATGGCTGATAAATGGCAGCAGAATCGCTTCAAGTGGATACAGCAACTACACAAGTATAACGAGACCTAATGTAGATGGGGTACAATAACAACAGTGAGTAAACCAATTCCAGAAGTCTTGCTCGTCAACTTGCTCAAAAGCTGTCGTTATTGCTGAGGAAAAAACGGAACTGTAAAAAATAGCGCGTTAGTTCTATATTTCCTAATGGAGAGTTTTTGCTTGACCAGTTTTTGAACTAGACTTTTAGTGACACCAAATTGGGTTGCTACTTTCCTGATTGACATTTTTCCTACTAAATATGGTGTCACTATTTTTTCTCTAAGAGCGAGTGAATATGCTTTCATTAGGTTTGATTACACAGATATTTCATTATTTTTGATTGCACCTCATAACAGCGGGAACCGCTGTAAATTTCATTTTCTTCGTCTAAATATTCGACTGTGAACGATAAATTTAGACCACTGTTACTTCCTTGATAAGTAGAAGGAAGAAGGAAGAAGGCATGGCAATTCTCGTACCCATTCTGTAATTTGCTCACGATTTAAGCCCTCTTGTATCCTGTATAATGACCTCTTAGTTGCATCTGGGTTTTGTAAAAGCCAAGCTCCTATGCGGTTTAAGGCATTAATTAAATTGGACATTCGATCTCCTCGCAATAATATTGCCTAACTTCCCAAACACCTGATTAAATCTTTTGCTAAGGGAGTCGATGACGGCACGCCAGTTGACCTCGGAAGTGCTATCCTGCTGTAGTTGTTGGCGGACTAGGCGCAGTAAGGCGCGGATGTTTTTGGGGGCTGTTTCCGGGCTGAGGAAGGCGGGATAAGGGGTTGCGGGTTTGTGGGGATGGGGGAATAAACCGTGACGCGAGACTACGTGAATGATACCTTTATGGCCGGAGTCTCGGAGTGCGATCGCTTCATCGTTCAGCCGTTCTAAATGCACATAATTTGGCGCTTTTGCTTCGGCTTCATCTAAAACAGTCTCAATGTATTTACCGTAAATATTACGGGGGATAAATGTATCTGGTTTTACATCGTTGCCAATAGCTTGCAGCCAGCGCAATACTAAATTAAATGTTACAATTAAATCAATTGAGTTGATGAGTTTAATTACTATGCAATTAGGACTGCCCGATATTTCTCAAAGCTTTGAAAAGACAAAAGGATTTTTGACAGAACAAGTTGGCAAAGCTGTTAATTCTACTTCCGAAGTAACAGCACAGGCTAAATTTTCTCTCTCCGCAAATGCTGACAAGGCAAAAGAAGCTCTCAGTCAAACTACTAATTCTGCCGTTGAGGTTGTAAATCAAGTTAAGAACAAGGCTTTAGTTACAGTAACGGAGACAACTGAAAAAGCCAGGAATTCTCTATCTGAAGTTACAAATCAAGCCGTTACTCGCGTTAGTGAAACTACAAACAAAGCTGTTGATGCTGTTACTCACTCTGCCGCAACTGCTAAAGAAACTCTCACTCAAGCTACTAATTCCGCCGTCACTACTCTGAATCAAACAACTAGCCAAGCTGTAGATAGTGTAAATCAAGCAAAAGAAAAGGCTAAGGCTTCATTACAAGATAGCATTCATCAGGCTGAAAATATTAGCAGTGCTGCTTCAGATACTCTTCAAAATGCTATTAATGCTAGCGTCAAAAATTGGGTTGATTCTCATCCTTTAATTTTTTGGTTGGTGAGTCATCCGCTGATAGCGTTAGCATTGCTGCTGCTATCTATATTTATTATATTGGGTTTGTTTCAAGCTTTAGGTAGCTTTTTTGCAAGAGGATGGTTATCTATTTTGCAACTCCCTGGAAAATTTATACAAGGGGTTTTTACTGTCGGCTCTAAGTCTGTGAGTAATCTTGGTGGAGTCGCTGTTAACTCATTGGTTTCAAGGAATCTGGGAGAAAATAATAATTTATCTTTACAATTGAACGGAGTTCAATCAAATAGTTCGGAGTCTCAGGAACGACTTGCTAATATTTTGACAAGGTTAGAGGCGATTAGACAAGAGCAGAATCAGCTTTTACAGGAAGCCGAGGCTATTTTGAGCAAGCAATTTAATCCAGAGTGAGAAGGTGTGGATCGCAACCTTTGTTCTATTTTTTGCTAAGATGATTCTAAACCTTCTTTTTCCATGTTCGCGCGATCGCACCTCGTGGTAAATTTAAAATATCCAAACTTTTCTTTAAAAGCCGATAGATCGCTGTTTGCAGCCGATCGCCGAATAAGCCATGCCCGATTACTTCTCAGACGATTTAAAATGGACGCTTGAAGCCAAAGCCAAGCTGAAAAATATTCCCTATTTTGTTCGGGGACAAGCACGAATGCGGATAGAGCATTTGGCCCGCGAAGCTGAAAAGGAAGTTGTAACGGTTGAGCTGGTTGAGCAAGCTCGCCTCGAATTTGGCCAGTAAATGTTTGTAACGCCGCCCTCTGGACGGTTTTTTACCGCAAATAAGGGCGGCGTTACGTCAAACATGGGTAATTCCTGAATGCAAACTAACAAAAATGCCCCGCAAAGCCTTAAACTGATGTTGCATTTTGTAGTGTTCTGAGGTCTACTGAGGTCGTCCGTGCGGAAAATAGTTATTGCTGGCAATTGGAAAATGTACAAAACCCAGAGTGAAGCTCTGGAGTTTCTCAAAGGGTTCACGTCTTGCTTGACTGAAACCCCAGAAGAGCGGGAAGTCATTCTATGCGTTCCCTTCACCGCTTTAACCCTGCTCTCGAAAAATATGCACGGGGGCCGTGTGATGCTAGGTGCTCAGAATGTTCACTGGGAAGAGTCGGGTGCATATACGGGGGAAATTTCGGCCCCGATGCTGACAGAAATTGGGGTAAGATATGCGATCGTGGGTCACAGCGAACGCCGTCAATATTTTGGCGAAACTGACGAAACTGTAAATATGCGGTTGAGGGCGGCTCAACAGCATGGTTTAATTCCAATTTTGTGTGTGGGCGAAAGTCTGCGACAACGGGAAGAGGGTGAAGCAGAAACTCACATTGCTTTTCAGTTAGCAACGGATTTGATTGGTGTGGATCAGCAGAAGTTGGCGATCGCTTATGAACCGATTTGGGCGATCGGCACCGGTCGCACTTGCGAATCCACCGACGCTAATCGGATTATTGGCTTAATTCGCAGCAAACTAAATAATCCTGATGTGCCAATTCTTTACGGCGGTTCTGTCAAACCCGATAATATCGATGACATTATGGCTCAGCCAGAAATTGATGGGGTATTAGTCGGTGGAGCGAGTTTGGAACCTGCCAGTTTTGCTCGAATTGTCAATTACAAAT
>NZ_CACA01000260.1:0-2616 GCF_000180455.1 Kamptonema sp. PCC 6506 | reverse complement strand
TCGATGAGGTGATTGATATTTACCTAGAAACTGCTCCCAAATTACTAGAAGATATAGGGATCTCTTTAGCGTCGGCAGATATATTGGCTCTGCGGCCAGCGGCCCATTCTTTAAAGTCAATTAGTGGTACTCTTGGTGCTTTAATTCTATATGAACTTTGCCAGCAACTTGAAACAATGGCCAGGGTTAGTATTAATGAGGGTAAGCCTTTACCGCTAGAGTCAGTTGCGATTTTTCAGCAGATTGAGGCTGAGTATGAAAGAGTAAAGGAGGCTTTGCAAATGGAAAAGCAGCATTCTGAACTTTAGAGGCAGGAGGTTGGTTATATGAAGTTCACTCAACAATGCAGATTGTATCAATAATATGATTTACAGCAATTCCGGTTAAATACTTGTCATTGCGAGCCAAGCGCAGCGCTTGACGCGCTGCGCTTGGCTCGCAATGACAGATTGTAAGTAATTTGCCGGACATGATATTACGCAGGTCGTCCTAGAAACCGGGTTTTTGAGAGAATCTGTGGGTAAAGGCGAAGTATTTTCGTCAAAAAACCCGGTTTCTTTGGTTGGATGCGTAAGTCCTGAATAATTTGGAGAAATAGATTGCTAATATAGTTGGGTGCGTAAGTCCTGAATAATTTGGAGAATAATTTGAAGAAATAGATTACTAATATAAATTACCAATTAAGCTTTTCTTAGTGACTTACGCTTAAATGCAAAAAGCGCACTAAAACCAATTAAACCTACAAGTGTAGAGGGTTCCGGTATAGATACTGTACTTGCGGTCGCATCACTCGGAGTGTTCTGTGTCCAGGTGGAATTCGGCCGATCGCTCGTTGGACGGCGATCCGAGTAGTTAATACTAAAGTTATAAGTAGAAGTATCACTAAGTGTATTATCCTGCTGGACGCTTGCCTGTGCTAATTCAAAGCTTACTGGAGTTTGCTCCTGCTTGTTCGCTTCAAAAGCCTTGGCTGGATAGCTTACGATCGCACTCGCGCCGACAAACAGCGTAGTGCTCAGTAAAAGCCATCTGATAGTCTTGTACATGGTGTTTGCCTCTACACTTTTGACCGTACAATTGTTAAACCATGAATTAGTCGAGGGGTTAACCTCGTTCCAGAGAATTTTTCGATCCGATCTGTCTCCAAAAACAGTTTTCCATCTCACCCAAAATCCTAAATTGTATTTAGTAAGATTTTTCCCCTGCTATTTTCTCTTCTAACCCCATCTAATTTTATAAAATCTAGAGGCTAGATTTTATGAAGATATGGTGTGATTTCCCCTAAAATTAAGTAAAGCTTTGCTAAAGTTCAAGACTGACTTTTTAATCTCAGCACCCTCTTAGGAATTTGCCCACTTTAGCTGCGGCTAACTCCAAAACTGGTGGCGGCTCTACTAGGGCAAATCTAACATAGCCTTCTCCAGCTTTGCCAAAACCTGCACCAGGTGAAACTGCTACTCCTGTTTTTTGTACTAATTCCATACAAAATTTTACAGAATCTTGATTCCAAGGCTCAGGTAATTTAGCCCATACATACATAGTAGCAGCAGGCTGAGGCACTTGCCAACCGATGCTATGCAGTGCTCCGACAAAGGCATCCCGCCGCTGCCGAAAGGTTTCAACTGTCGCGGTCACGCTGTCTTGAGGGCCAGTTAATGCTGCGATCGCGCCGTTCAAAATTCCTCGATACTGGTTAAAGTCAATGGCGGCTTTCACCTTTCGCAGGGCCTCTATTAATTGAGCATTCCCGATCGCATATCCGACTCGAAACCCCCCCATGTTGTAGGATTTGGAAAGGGTAAAAAACTCAATAGACACGCTTTTTTCGGGGTCAGCTTGTAAAAGGGAAGGGGCGGTGTCGCAACGGGATAACTCCCCTGAAAATACTAAATCTACATAAGGGAAGTCGTGAACTAAAACCAGGTCATGTTCCTGACAAAAGGCAACGGCTTTTTGAAAGAAAGAGAGAGGCGCGATCGCGGTTGTAGGATTATGAGGGTAGCTCAAAACCATCATCCTTGACTGAGTAAGTACAGCAGCAGGAATTTCTTCAAACACAGGTAAAAACTGATTTTCTGCCCGCAGCGGCATCGGATAAATCTGACCAGAAGCCAAGTAAACGCCTCCTGCGTGAGAAGGATACCCCGGATCTAGCAACAAAGCAAAATCTCCGGGATTAAGCACTGCTAAAGGCAAATGAGCTGTGCCTTCTTGGGAACCAATTAAAGGCAAAACTTCAGTTTCCGGGTCAACTTGAATGCCGAATTTCTGGGCGTACCAATTCGCCGCCGCTTCTCGAAAAGCTTTAGTACCGTTAAAAAGTAAATAGCCATGAGTGCTGCTATCAGATAAAGACTGTGCGATCGCATCTATGACATTCTGCGCCGTTGGCAAATCAGAAGAACCCAGAGACAGATCGATCGTTTTCTGTCCCGCCGCCCTAGCTAAGGCCTTAGCTCGATCCATATCAGCAAATACATTCGATTTTAGGGGTTCTAAACGTTTCGCCAACTGCATAATATTAATTGTTAGTTGTTAGTTGTTAGTTGTTAGTTGTTAGTTGTTAGTTGTTAGTTGTTAGTTGTTAGTTGTTAGTTGTTAGTTGTTAGTTGTTAG
>NZ_CACA01000261.1:0-2204 GCF_000180455.1 Kamptonema sp. PCC 6506 | reverse complement strand
GGGTTATACTGGGGAAGCCAATTAATTAACAATGATGTTTGATAGCGACACTCGTGCAAAAATCTGGCACCCCAAGCGGATAGTTTTAGTACCGCAGGGCCGCTTAAACCCCAATGAGTAATTAGTATTGGCCCGGTTTGTTCTAATTTTGCAGCGGGTAATTGTACGCGAACATTACCAACGGAAACGCCTGCTAAATCTTGGAGGCGAATATCAGAAATGTTAAAAGTAAATAGAGATGGTACTGGGGGTTGGATGGTGTGACCTAAATTTTGCGCCCATTTGAAACCAGAAGGACTGCTACCAGTGGCCAGCAAGATGCGATCGCCTTTCAACTTTTCCCCCGATTTCAATTCAATTTCAAAGGAAGGGGAATGGGGATTAGAGATGGGGAACCGATCGGAAACAGATAATTTATCTGCTAGTTCAGTCTCTATTTGTAAGGGTTTAGATGTGGCAAAATCTGGTGTTAATCTTTTGATTGAAACCGCAGCAACACCAGTGCGAATTTCTACGCCTGCATCTTTAGCAGCCTGGATTAAACTATTAACTATTGTTGCAGAATCGTCTGTGGTAGGAAACATCCGGCCATCTGCTTCTGTTTTTAGTTTTATGCCGTGACTAGCAAACCATTCTACTGTATCGCGGGGTTGAAACCGAGTAAAAGCACCCCGCAGAGCTTTGCCGCCTCTGGGGTAATTTTGTACTAAAATTCCTGGATCGAAGCAGGCATGAGTTACGTTGCAACGTCCCCCACCAGAAATCCGAACTTTGGCGAGGAGTTCCCGCCCTGCTTCTAGTAAAGTGATGCGAGTTTGGGGATGAGCTTTGGCTGCTGCGATCGCTCCGAAAAACCCTGCTGCACCTCCGCCCACTACGATAACTCGCAGAAATTTATCGGACACATTTTTTCTCGTTTATTCTGGTTCAAAATCTGATTTTAGCGCACCGCAAATCGGACAAACCCAATCTTCGGGAATATCTTCAAACGGCGTTCCAGGTGCAATACCGCCATCGGGATCGCCTAGTTCTGGATCGTAGACATAGGCGCAAATTGTACAGATGTATTTTTGCATTTTGGCTTTTTCTCGATAAATAGACTAATTTTTACAAGTTTAGAGAATCAAAATTGATGGAATTGATGTTAACCCTAGTTTGTCACTCTAGGAAGAGTAAAATAGAAAGAGAAGTCTAAATGGGAGACACAGACTATGATACAGCCCAAAATTCCACAACCTACCATTAGTTTCATCGATCAATATTGTGAGAGTTATCAAAAAATATTTCCAGAAGTTAGAAGCTATGAAGCCTTTAAGCAAATTATTATGGGGATTTTGACACCAAGCAAGAGAAAAAGTTTAGTAACACTCTCTAAAATAATTGGATTAAAAAATAGTCAATCATTGCATAACTTTTTAACACAATCTCCCTGGAAATCGGAAGAATTAAGAACCCAGAGACTAAAAATTATCTTTAACTGGTTAAAAGAAGAAGCATTGACATTATTATAGATGAGACCGGAGATCCAAAAAAAGGAAATAAAACTGAATATGTAGCTAGACAATATTTAGGAAGGCTAGGAAAAGTAGACAATGGGATTGTAAGTGTCAATATTTATGGAGTTAGAAATGGCATAACATTCCCATTATTGTTTGAAGTTTACAAACCAAAATCTCGACTAAAAGCAGGAGATAAATATCAAAGCAAACCCCAAATAGCTGCTAGATTAGTGGAACAATTAGTTAGTCAATGGTTAAAAATTAGATATGTACTAGCTGAATATTAAGTAAAGGTCAACAACAAAAAAGATATGTGTGTGAGATAATATTTGGTCACAGGAATAAATATACTTATTGGTATCTAACAACTGATCCCGAAACATTACCAATCAATAGTACATCTTATGTAATGACTAATATTGACAAAATCAAATATCAAGATGTAGGCAATATTTATGGAGAAAGAACTTGGATTGAATATGGATTTAGACAAAGCAAATCTGAATTAGGTTGGTCGGACTTTCATGTAACTAAATATAATGATATTGCTAAATGGTGGTCAGCTATTTGTTGTGCTTTTCTCTTGGTTAGTATGAGGGCTATTTCAACTCAGCCTTCGGAATTATCTGACTTATCAACTTGTCAATCTGAACTGAATAGTTATCTAGCTGAACATCCAGACTGGGATTTCAATCAAGGCTGAAA
>NZ_CACA01000262.1:0-1832 GCF_000180455.1 Kamptonema sp. PCC 6506 | reverse complement strand
CCTTGCTTAAAATTATAGCAAGCTACTTTGATAGCAAAGCAGCAAGACTCTTCTGGTTCCCAAACACAGCGAATGGGGGGTGTTTGGGGCTGTCTTAATATCGAAGAGTGCGATCGCCTCAAGCGACTCTTGTTATGGTTGATTGAGGAGAAGTCGGGCAAAATGATGGTTACGGTTAAGTTTAAGCGATCGGCGGTTTGCCATATTTTTTAAACAAATCGTTGACGGCTTCTATGAGTAATTCGTGAGAAGGCTTCCCCAAGTCAGTTGCCAGGTGCTTGAGTTGCTTCCACGCCCCTTCATCTAACCGTAATGTCTGCCCCCTGCGTTTGGGTTCAGCTTCTGTGGCGGAGGATGCTGCTTGTACTACGGTTGTTCCCTTGGAGAGTGTCAAATCGGACAAACTTGGTTTCTTCTTGGGCATTACTTACTCCCTGCTTTCAACAGTTTCGCAATCCAGTTCCAACTTTGTTTAATCTCAATCGCGGCTTTTCCCCTTGGCTCAATCTCATTCGCTACCCTACCGTCAATCAAAGCCCGTGAGTAGGCAATGCGAGAGGCTATTGCCACTGGACAAATGGGTAAACTGTAGGCAGCTAGGGCGGTTTTAGCTTCCTCAGTAACACCTGACCGAGGTGGTGTTTGATTGAGGACGAACACAGCAGACTTGCCTATGCCTCGTACCAATTCGACTGTGCCTGCGATCGCTTCTAAGTCCAGTACAGAAGGCCGTACCGGAATCACCACCAAGTCTGAGACTCGCGCTGCGTACACGGCATTTGTGTCAATGTCAGGGGGAGTGTCTATAAGCACCAAGTCAATTCCACCGTCTCGGCAAGCCTGAATCTGGTCAGATATGTTGGACGGTTGGGGCTGTATCAGTAAGGGGGTTTCAGCTTCTCGCTTGTTAAACCAAGATGCTGAGGACTTCTGGGAATCCATGTCTGCCAATACGACACTCAAACCGCACTTTACGGCAACGACTGCCCAGTGGACGGCAAGGGTTGTCTTTCCCGACCCTCCTTTTCTCGACAAAAGGCTAACTACGAACATCAGTAATCTTTGCTAGTTTGATATCATTATAGCGTGAAAGCTGTGGCGTGACCAACTATTATGCGTCGGTTTAACTTGTGATAACTAGGCTTATGGTGATATTCCTTAAAAGATAGTAAGCTATTGTGATATCAAGGTAGCAATGACTGCAACTAGGTCTGAGGGCTTTGTGAGAGTGACACAAGCAGGTTCTTGAATAATTGAGGTGCGATCGCCCCTAAAAAACTCCTCTCAGAATCGCCTGTAACCAACCTCTTTCTCCTTTCAGAGGTGATTCTCCATATCGCTCCTTATCTCAAGCCAGTTGGCATCAAGCGTGAGAGAGCTAAACATACGGATAATCAAATAGCTTGAGCAGGGCAAGCTCCAGGTATTTCAGACCTAGACTCCATGCCTCTGCTCTGGTTTCTTTTGAAGCTCCGCATCCTTTATGACGGCTTTTCGGGTTAGGATGAACGATTGCGTTCCGTATTTCAGTTATCGCCTGTGGGCCATCAACCCAGTTTTGCCTATTCGCTAGCTGAATCAAGTTAGTTAAGCGATCTGGGATTTTTAAGTCTATCCCCAAATATGACAGCAAGAGTTTCACTTCATCAGCGGCTGGGAGTTTGTGAAACCCATTTTGACTGAGGCTGCGTTTATCTTCTACCAACAAGACCCATTAAGGGTCTTGGCAACTTTTGGTGATCGGAACCAATGCCGAATGGCGATCGCTGTTTTTTCAAACTGTTTCTAGGGAGAGAAAAACCCTTTACATCTTGATTAAAAATCGGCGACTC